>CAZADB010000084.1:0-2509 GCA_964483835.1 uncultured Candidatus Saccharibacteria bacterium | reverse complement strand
TCGTAGTTGGATGTTTGGAACGGTAAATAGAGTGACCCGGGGAGATCTCATGGCATGAAAAGGTTATGACTGTAACCATGAGAAGTCAGCTGAGTCGTAGTACCATGAGTCAATCTAATTCTGTCATTTATGATATGATTAGTAGCATGGGAAGGACTAAACCTATAGTAACAGCAGAGTATATTGTCGGTATCACCGATGGAGAAGGTTGTTTCTACGTAAATCTCGGAAAGTCTAGTGCTTATAAAGCAGGATGGCGGGTGCAAATGCACTTTCATCTTAAATTACAGGCAACAGACAGAGAATTACTAGAGAAAATATGCAATACCCTTAATTGTGGGAAGGTATATTTTCAAAAGGAACAACGCATAAACCATACACAGTGTTACCGATATTCAGTGAGTGCTAAAAGAGACATAGAATCTATTTTGATTCCATTTTTCAAAAAGCATCCACTACAAACTGCTTCAAAAAGCAAAAGCTTCGCTATTTTCTGTCAGATTGCAAACCTTGTTTCACAAGGTGAGCATTTGACACCAAACGGCATCGAAAAGATTCGTACTCTTAAGCAAAGTATGAATAAGCGAACTATTGGACTCGCGTAGTACGGGAAATCCGTTTGCTACGTGGGAACGCGAACATTTACCTTATGTATCGCAATCCGCCCGTCAAGTCAGGGGAGTCGGGAGTGCCCGAAGTCCATGCTAGTCATGGCCGACGGTAAGCTCGATAACAAGGACTAAGTCGTAACAAGGCACGGCTAGCGGAAGCTGGTCGTGGATTAATTCCAATTGGACACGTCGTTGATTAGGGGTGACCCAAAATCAATAACGACTAATTGGTCGATATTATATGCCTCAATTGAGCATATAATTGGTAATAATACTCAACACCATTAACTGGTATTTGACACTAGGAAAAGACTAGGAAAAAGGATAAGACAAAAGAGAATTCAATCTCCTTTGCGATGCAAAAATAGCGTATTTGATATATATAAAACAGAAAGACCGCTGGCTACGCCAGCGGTCTTTCTGTTTTACCTAATGTGACTAAAACCTACTACAGAACTCTTCAACACTCTTACTGTATGTCAAAATGTATCACAGAATATGTCAGCACTTTGATTCTGTTGATTTGTAATTCGGTGTATATGTTCTATAGAAATATTAACATTTGCTTGATGGACGTTACTCAATGCTAATATTTCTTCTTTAGTAAGAGAATCTAATGTATTCAAATCAAGGTTTGAAAAATATTCTTTGTATTGATTTGGTGTGATAGACACTCGAAGATATTGCTCTAGTTCCCTCTTGCGATCAGCAGGGTCCAAGGTAGCCAGAGTAAGATATGTTTCAATAATTGGTAGGATATTTATGTCACTTGGAGTATACGGGCAAGTATCATTTTGTCGTGTCATTTTCCAGACCCCACGCCAGTCTATTGTTACAAATGTAATATTAGTATAATCAATAGCACAAATAGCACGCATATCCGCAGCACTAGGTCCGTGACCATCTAGGATATTTAAACCAAAATCTTCTGACCTGACATCTGGATGGGTATTAATAATATGTATATCAGTAGCACCAGCTTGAATAAGATGGGATATAACATCCGCATCATATGAGAGATGATTTTTTGCGTGTAAATCTGTAATATTTTCCCAACGTGTTGCTCCATAGATATTTTTATACAGTATATATCCCGCCTGTGATGTTTCTATAGTGTTGGCCAACAATAATGTGTTAACCCCAGAAATACAACTAGCATTCTGTGCAAGAATAGGGACTCCATATCTTGCTCTTGGTTCACCAGTGTATGTGACAAACGCAGTATTATCCTTGCCAGTTCCAAAAATAAGCTCAGACAAACCAGAAAAATTTAGATTATTATTTCCACCGCCAGTACCACCACCGCTACCTTCAGTACCGCCTCCAGCACCTCCACCACCACCTCCACCTCCAGTGCCACCTCCGCTACCACCACCTATGGTGCTACCTGGAAAGATGCCGACTGTTACACCAGGGCTTGAGATAGTATCGCAAATACCTTGCAAATAATCCGGACAAAGTGACTCTCCACTCTCAATACCTATACCTTGTATTAATATTGCAATCAAGCTCCAGAGAGTAAGTAAAAACACAAATGCCCCAATCCCGTACCCGGCACTACTTTTTGCTTTTTTTCTGGATTCTTCATTGGCACTTTCTAAGATAAAATATCTAACAATATTAATAATAAAAAATAAAAATGCAATACTGAATAAGATCGGAATAATTATATCTCGTAAAAATAAACTAATTGTCACCAAAATTTCCTGTACTCCATGAGGACTAGCGTTAGTTAGTAACGGCAATATTAATAATGTTAAGAATAACAAAGTTGCAAAGATAGAGTATTTTTTGAAAATAGTAATAAATGTAACCATGTCATTATTCTACCCTATTAACACTCCTAAAAAAATAATTACTGACAGTAAGATCCAAAAATAAATATCGTAGTCTGACTG
>CAZADB010000083.1:0-2551 GCA_964483835.1 uncultured Candidatus Saccharibacteria bacterium | reverse complement strand
CATTGTATTGCAAAAACATAGAAAATTTTGTATTATAGCGACGCTTCTATTGATATAACGTAGCTATGGACTTTGTTATTTCTATACAAACTTTTTAAATTAAACATATGGCAAAAGCAATTCTAAATAAAATTAAAGTACAGGCAGTTGGAGGTAAGGCAACACCCGCTCCTCCTCTGGGACCAGTCCTTGGGCAAGCAGGGGTTGCAATTGGTGAATTTGTAAATCAATTTAACGATAAAACAAAAGATAGAATGGGGGAAATTGTACCTGTGATTATCACGGTGTATGATGATCGATCATTTTCGTTTGAGTGTAAAACTACTCCAGCATCACGCATGATTTTGAAAGCAATCGGAAAGCCCAAAGGATCAGGTAAAAACATTACTTCAAAAGTAGGCACAATCACCAAAGCACAAATTCGAGATATCTCCAAAGCAAAAATGATAGATCTAAATGCCGCGTCGCTAGAAGCAGCAGACAAGATTATAGAAGGAACATGTCGCTCTATGGGCGTGGAGGTACAAAAATAGTATTATTAAAAAACACCAGTCGGCATCTATGGTGCCGACTGGTGTTTTTTGATATAGTAGGCTACAGGAAATAGTTCCTAAGAAAACATCAAAACAAAAGGGAGAGAATTTTTGTCTCAGAAATTTCAGTTCACCCTCCATGAAAATAGGACGACAATGAAGCAAAACTATGTATTCTATGTCAGTTTAACGTGCGGTCATGGTTGGCACAATCTTCATCTGATGTGGTGGGGAGAGCATTCTCGATGGGTGCCAGTGACGTCAAATAAGTACCGAAACGTATTTCGTAAAGGTTCTGTGATTTACCGTGTTTAACAAGTGAGCAATGGAAAATTAGCTACACACAGCATCTTTTGTGAATGCCCGTAGGAATACTAATTTAGTGGCATCTGTTGGAATACAAAGAAAATAATTACTTTCTTCATGACTCCTGCAAAATGAAAAACTCAATGCTCCAGAGATTCTGGGGCGTTTCTGCGTTTAATCAGCATGAGATTATGTCGAATATTCTAAGAGTTACACATAAAAAACTACTATTCAAATCGTTATCGTTTCGAGGTGGTATACGAAGTAATCCAGCAAGTTTCCCCAGTCAAATTAGGTTAGCTGGGGATGGTATGACCTAATTTTTTAGGGTTATAATGTGTCTTTTAGATTTAGGGAGAAAAATATCCCTGGCACCATCATAAATCCTAATACAATAAATATAAACTGGAACGGCAGAAACAGAAGTGAAATTGTTCCCATCATGGCTCCCGCAACCATCGCCAAAGGTCGAGTTAACCGAAAAAAAGACATGATGTTGGCGTCGGTACCTTTAGTATGTTTGAAAAAATAACTTTCGGTAGTTGCTTCCACAAATGAAGCTCCAATTCTACTGATAAACATCAATATTATCCATGCAAGAATTGATGCAGTAACCATAAAAGAAATCCAAGCTGATGTAATTGCAATAATAATAAATCCAGTTGCCATCATTTCTTTTTCCCCAATCCATTTGTCAGCAATAATTCCTACAGGGTATTCAAAAATTACATATGCAAAAAGTCCTATTGCAATAATCACACCAATTATGTCCCATGTAAAACCAATTTCTGTAGCCAGATATAGCGGTAAGTAAATAATCATCCATGAGAAAAACATCTGTAAAGTAAAATTAGCAAGAAATACATTTCGCATATCTTTCCTTTTCCAAAAAGAGCTAACCGATGAAATGATTTTCATTTTATGATATTTTGGGTCTTGAAAATTCTTGAATTTTGCAAGTATGATAAAAATAAAAGTAGAGAAAACAGCAGCAGACACCAGATAGACTTTAAATAACTGTGACTCCTTATCTCCAACAATAACCGCAAGTGCCAATGGTGCGGCAACTGCTGCCAAGCTCATTAATGTGAGAGTTAGACCTCTCTTGCTTCCTGTGGAGTTTTCATTTTTACCGATTAAACTCTCTGAGAAAATATCAATACTAAGATAAATAAGTGGATTTAACACCATAAATACAATAAACGCAACAATAGCAGCGGTAGGTGAGCTGGTAAACCCAAGGACAATCAATGCAATTATTTCTATTATTGATAAACCTACAACAAGCCTCACATTTCCAATTTTATGCAAAACATGAGATATGAATAAAAATGCAAAAACAGCAATAGAGGATGAAATTGTAAATAATATACCCACAGTAGCAGGTGATACGAATTGCTCCATAAATGTGGAGTTGCTATAAGCCACAAGGAGACCGTGAAAGTTAAAAATAACAGCCAGCAAATAAATAAATCCAAACTTTATACTACGATTTGACACGCGGTGTATAGCATGACGATGATGAGTCTCCATAATGTTTATATATTATATCAGTTGATCATTAAAATTAATGATCAGTATTCCACAATAATTAGACTTACTCCCTTATAATACAACATGAGCGAAGTTCTTATATGGGAGCAAGTCTACTATACCCTGAATAGCGAAACTACTGGATTGCTTCCACACTGGAACTGTTCAGGTTGTATGAT
>CAZADB010000082.1:368-2553 GCA_964483835.1 uncultured Candidatus Saccharibacteria bacterium | reverse complement strand
CAGGCTGTAAGGATGCAAGATTTATCATATCACTGCCTTCTAATCGAACAACTTTAAAATACACTATGTCAGGATTTATTTCTGAAATACGAACAATTTCTTTTTGAATAATTCCAATATTAAAATTACTAGAATACAATATCGAAGCAAAAGTGTCTTGCAGTAAGCCAACTCTATCCTTCTGTAATCTATCTTGATTTTGTCGTCCTGCATCTAAAAATTGCTGTCCACTGTATAAAAATAGCAACGGGATAATAAATATCAAAACAAGAACAAAAACAATCTGCGGATGTTCTTTAATATGCTTTAACGCATGTTGTATAATGTACAAAATACGCGAAATCATGAGTCCTCGTTATTCTCATTATTGTTAACAGACTTTTTTAAGCGACGTTTTCTAGTATCAATATGAAATCCTAATACAATTAGTACAATACCTATTAAGAAAATCGATAGTGACAATATAAGGTAAATCATATAATTAGACATAAATGAATCTTCGGAAGTGTCATGTGTGATAACTCCTGCAGCAATTGCATCAACTGGTGAGAACGCTTGAGCTTCTTTTGTGAAGAAGAAAGGCTCACTTTTTGCAATTAATCGTCCTGCATTATCTGTCACACCCACATATATTTTATGTTCACCATCTTCAAGCTCTTTATCAAACCTGTATCTCCATGTTCCATCTGAATCTGTTCTTACGGTAACTATAATTGGTGTACTAAATATAAATAATGTCGCAAAACTATTTGGAAGTGCCTTCCCCGTAATAACTGCTTGTGCAGAAACTCCATCTCTATCATGCTCTGGATTTTCTGGTGTTATCGCAATAATAGATTTTACAGATAAAATATCTCCCCTTATTATGCCTTTTTCTTTTGGAGATTCAAACACAACAGCCGATTCTCTCTTGCTGTCTAATGGATTAAACCCAGCCATAATTTCTGAACCGTCATTAAACCCATCATTATCTGTATCTGCTGCGTATGGATCTGTATTAAACAACACTCTCTCGTCAAAGTCAGAGACTCCGTCTGAATCAGAGTCGTTAAACACATCTGAACCCACACGATCTACAACTAATCTTTCAATCTTTTCAGAAAGTATCTTGTGTACTTCTATATGATTTTCTAATTTATTATCCAAATGTGCCAACATGTCTTCTCTTTGATCATCAACAGGAATTCTATTCTTAACTTCTTGTTTAAGTCGCTCAATACGATCTTCCGCTTTTGCGATAGAGTCCTCATCTCTTGACCTATGAGCGGTTGTAAAACGTCTTAATTCTGCATTTATTTCTGCTGAAGAACTGGCAATAATCGATTGTATTTTATCTTCTTGCTCGGTGGTTATGCCCGCAATATTCAAATCTTCACTCACAATAAAATTACTTACTGTAATCTCTTTTGCAATATTTTTCGCTTCATTTATATTTTTTATTCTTGACTCTTGCTGTTGAGTTAACGCATGAAATAAAGGTTCATTAAAAATCGTAATCTGTTTTAAATTACTTCTATAAAAACCAACGTCATTTTTAATTCGTGCAAAAAACGCATAGTCACTATTTGGCATGTTTCTTGTATTCCATTGAAAAGTCCATAAATTAGATGAAAAACTATCACGTTTTGCTAGTCCGATTATTTGTTCAGTATCAGACCCTTTTCTTACAATCCAAAGTTCTATAAAATTTGCAGTATTTACTTCCACTTCTATACCAATAGATCCTGATAATATCCCCGACTCATTGATACGAAGAATTGCTTCGGGAAAAGCTAATTCTAAATCTTTTCCTTCAACATCTGGTGAATTGGATACTTGTATATATGTATGATATGAATCACGATAGGGTCTGTGTGTTGTGTACACGTTTGTTATATTTGCAGCTATTCTGTAATTAGCATCACTGTACTGTGTTGTGTCCCATTTATATTCCCATTTATTTTGTTCAATTTGTGTGGCATCACCTAATACAATTGGATTTGTATACGAATTTTTAAATACAATAATTTCAACTCTATCAGCCATCTCCACATCTACAATAATATCAACAATCCCAGACAATGGACTGGGACTCATTATTTGAAATTGAGCAGGAGGATTATGCGTCACTAATGTACGATGTCTATCGGTTACTGGACTGGCAGTATTTCTTGCGGTTTCATTATTTATTGTTGCAGTATAATCT
>CAZADB010000082.1:0-357 GCA_964483835.1 uncultured Candidatus Saccharibacteria bacterium | reverse complement strand
TATGAAAGATGAGTCTCGGTTCCTGGACTGGCTCAAATACTTGCGGTTTCCTTATTTATTATTGCAGTATAATCTGTGTTTATGTTGGCATGACCACTTTCTGTGGAAAAATGAGTGATGCTTGTTGAATCAAACGCTCCAAACTCCATATGATTAAAATTGTGTATTTGTGCTACCTGACTCATTCCGTCATTTAACATCCCTGATGAATGCCACAGATGTTGTGATATAAAAATAGTAAGAAGCATACCAAGCGTAGCAACAGACAATCCCACCACACGTGTAGCTGTAGTTGTAAAATCTTCTGTATAATCTAATAACCTGGAGTCACGTGAGAACATTCGGATTTTTAATGGA
>CAZADB010000081.1:0-2578 GCA_964483835.1 uncultured Candidatus Saccharibacteria bacterium | reverse complement strand
TTTTGCATCATCTGTGCAGATAACTACAGGATTTCCATCAACATCAAATCCGTCTAGGCTAGAAAGAAAATTAAACTTAAACATTCCAAGCAATGCAACTAATAAAATTAAAACACTAATTCCGGCCAAGATTCCTAGTAAGATTTTTTTCATAATTTTGTTGAGGCGAGAGGTTAAATTAAGTAAACTTGAACTGCTCTATTTGTTTAATTTTGCCCCCAGTGAAACAATATTATACTTTCTAATATACTATATGTTTGTTAATAAATTAATAACAATAAATTTCCCAATCACAAATGGCCATAGAAACACAACATAGAAAAAAGTAAAAACATTTTCTGGGAAAGATCCATCCCTATATCCAACTGCATAGAAAAATAATCCAATTCCTATATAAATTATTATTGCTGTTATTATAATTAGTTTCTTCTTCATAATATTTTATTTATTAATTATACTTTTTATAAAATTTGTTACAACGCACATAAGCCCTAAGTTCAAGAAATAATTGTAAATACAGTAGTCAGACTACTGTATTAGTGCAAGATTTAATTAAACAAGAACATAAGATTGATGGGGTTAAGGAACTACCGCAGGGTTGGGAAAATGGCTATTTAGACATGGTAGCTTTGGCAACTATTTGTGATATGGTTCCTTTAGTTGGCGAAAATCGATTATTTACTTTTTATGGATTAAAAGTTTTAAGAAAATCTCCTAGATTTAGGCTTTAATTTCAGAGACCTTGCAAAATTTTTATATAAATGTGCTAAAATTATTTAGACTTATGAATGAAGGACCCGAAAAAAAATATAAACCAAAACCGAAGAAGTTTTTTACAGGGTGTAGGAGTGACTACTATTTTAGGTGCATCTTTAGGATACAACATAAGTAAAGAAGGCTTAAACGAAGAAGATTTTGAAAAAGCTTATAAATTTCTATCTGGGTCTGAACACATGTTTCCAATTACTTTATTAGATAAAAAATATGATCGTAGCGAGTTTATTCAAATTCTAACACCCTTATTACAAGATAATTTTCATAACAGTCCTCCGAAGGGTCGCCCTTCGGAGGACACTTGTTTTCTTTCGTGCTCCTTCTAGTATTAGGGCTATTATTTTAAATTGTGCTCTACTTATATCGCTTGGGTATGTCATACCCTTGTATTGTATCAGAAGATTCTAAACAGGTTCTTAGGAACCGTCTAAAGACCCCTACTATGGGCCCGTTGACAAACTCAACTTACCCCATAAGAGCAGTTAAACTGCTTTTTGGATTAGCGTGTCATGAAGTTAACCAGTTTTTTGTTCTGTGATTACGGTGATATGTGATTGCAAAACGATGTGCTTCATGATTGGCGAGAAGTATTGCATTCTTATGTTGTTTTAGTAATTGTTTTGACGCGATTAAGCGGACTGCTTTGTGCCTGTGGTCTTTAACAACTGCAACAACAGGAATAGACAAATTGGCTTTTTTTAAAACTTTTTCTGCTATATTTTTCTGTGCGGTGCTTCCATCTACAACAATAATCTGGGGATATTCCCAGTTTGAGTGTGTTAATCTACGTTCTAACATCTCTCTTAATGCCGCGGTGTCATTACTTCTTTTTAGGCTATTTATTTTGAATTTTCTGTACTCATTTTTATTTGGAACACCTCCCTCCACCACTGTCATAACTCCTACCATATCTTTACCAGCAAGGTGTGCTATATCGTATGCTTCAATTTTCACAGAACGCTCATCACGATACATGCGATTTTCATCTTTAATCAATGCGACATCTTGAATGTGTTTGAGGGCGTATATTTTTTTCTTCAAAATACCTGCTTGTTCAAACTCTTTTCTGTCTGCATGTATCATCATGTCTCTATTGAGTTCTTTAATTATTATTATTTTCTTACCCTCAAAAAATAGTCTAATATGCCGTATAGTTTGTAAATATTCTTTCTTATTTCCCTCTTTAGGATAAAGCCCAATTTGCCGATTAAAATCCAGATGTCCTTTTGACATTTTGGTTTTCTCCTTCCCTACAACCACTTTCGTATCATAGTATTGAAATAATTTTCGGATTATTTTAAGTGCCTCTCTAAACAATGACGCGCTTGTAAATGGTCCAAAATGATACAAAATATCTTCTTTGCTATATTTTTCGGTTAAATCTTTGCTTCTCACTACTAATATCCTAGGAAACTCTTCATCTGTGATAATCATATGATTAAAGCTCTTATCATCTTTTGAGATACTATTGTATTTTGGTTTATGAGTTCTGATTAAATTTGACTCAAGTATAAGAGCCTCAAGCACAGAATCTGTTACAGTGAAATCAACTGTTTTCGCTTCATCTACCATTTTAGATATTATTTTTGATCTCTTTTCTTTAATGTCTGATGAAAAATAACTTCGAACTCTATTTCTAACTGATGTAGCTTTCCCAATGTACAAAATTTCTTTTTTAGACCCCAAGAAAAAATACACCCCAGAGGTGTCCGGAAGTTTTTTATTATTTAGCACATTCTTTTTCATGTAATACATTAGACTTGTTACCAAATAAGATTTTGATGAAAATTTTATAATTTTGTGC
>CAZADB010000080.1:0-2590 GCA_964483835.1 uncultured Candidatus Saccharibacteria bacterium | reverse complement strand
TTTTTAATATATTTCCGATTATTTAATGCAATTCTCTAACCGGACACTGCTGATTCCATCTACATTGACAAGCCAATCAGACAGCACAATTTAATTCAAACCATTTCACGAGTAAACCGAAAATATAAAGGTAAAAACAAAGGATTAGTTGTTGATTATATTGGCATTAAAAAGCAAATGAATCTTGCTTTAGCAAAATACAATAAAGGTGATGAAGAAAATTTTGAAGACATTCAAGAATCTTTGGTTGTTGTTAGAAATCATTTGGATTTATTAGCAAAAGTCTTTCATAAATTCGACAGTTCAAAATATTTTGATGGCTCTGTATTGGAGCAGTTAAACACTTTGAATATGGCTGCTGAATATGTGCAACTAACAAAAGATCTTGAAACTCGTTTTATGGGTTTGGTTATACGCTTAAAAGCAGCTTATGATATTTGTGCGGGAAGCGAACAATTAACACAAATCGAGCGAAATTATACCCACTTCTATTTAGCTGTAAGGTCAATCGTTTTTAAACTTACAAAAGAAAATGCACCTGACACAGCACAAATGAACGCTAAAGTTCGCGAAATGATAAAAGATGCCTTGGAAAGTGATGGTGTACAGGAAATATTTAAACTCGGTGATGAGGCAGAAACCGAACAAGACCTTTTCGATGAAGATTACTTGGCTAAAATAGACAAGATAAAATTGCCAAACACTAAAATAAAACTGCTTCAGCAACTCTTGGCAAAAGCCATTGGAGAAATAAAGAAAGTTAATAAGGTAAAAGGAATTTATTTTTCCAAGAAAATGCAATCCTTGGTTGAAAAATACAATGAAAGAAAGGAAGACGATGTTTTGCGTAGTGAAGTTTATGAGGAAATGGCAGAACACTTAACCAATTTGATTTGGGAAGTACAAAAAGAGTTTACCGCAGGCGTTGAATTAGGAATTGATTTTGAGGAAAAAGCCTTTTACGACATTCTGAAAGAGTTGTGCATTAAATATGATTTTAGTTACCCAGAGGAAAAACTCATTTTTTTAGCAAAAGCCGTGAAAGATTTAGTTGATGCTCAAGCTAAATTCCCAGACTGGAGTAAACGAGAAGACATTAAATCTGCCCTAAAAGTCGGCTTAATTTTATTATTGGATAAACACGGCTATCCACCAGTAGAAAGAGATGAAGTTTACAAAGATATTTTTGAGCAAGCTGAGAACTTTAAGAAAAACAGAGCAAAAAATGTATAACAAGGCGCTACACGCGGACAAAATAAAGCTGCGTTCGTTCCTCACTACGCTTTATTTTGCCGGTGAGCTTGATCGTTAGCCTATGATAATATATTATAGCAAGGAGGATTTATAAGTGAGTGAATTATGGGAAGAGGTATGCTTTATTCTTCAAGATATATCCCCATCAAGTAATGAGGAATTATATGAACAAAAAACGATTCAATCTCTTGAAAAATTGGGGTGGAGCAGATTCCATAAAGAAATCATTTTAAAACAAAGTACTCAACTTGGAAGTGCTGGCACAATAATTCCAGATATTATTGTAAAATCATTGGACAAAAATGAATCTTTCGTAATTGAAGTAAAAAGGCCATCGACAGATATTGAAAATCAATCCCATAAAAAACAACTCTTTTCATATATGCGGCAATTAAAGCTCGAACATGGCCTGCTTATTGGGAATAAAATTCAAATCTATTACGACGGGAAATCGAATACAACAGAAGACCCAATTCTTTTAAAAAGTATCGACATTTCTGAATTGAACAAAGACGGTTTACTGTTCATCAACATGTTCCAAAAAGAATCATTTTCCTACTTACAGCTTGAAAACTTTGCAGAAAAAATTGTAAGAGAACTTGCAACAGAGAATCATAAAAAGAAACTTCTTAAACTATTATTGTCATCAGATTATGAAAGTAAAATACAACAATTCATCGTGGATGATTTGCAACAAAACTGGGACAAAGAAACCATAAAAAAAGTACTTTCTCAGCTGTCCATTTCGATATGCTCTAAAACTACAATTCCTCCAACGCTTCCAACTTCTATTCCATTTAGTACAGTTGTTCCAGCGGGTGTGAAAATTGGGCAGTTGGTAAGAACCAATATGAATCTGATAATCGCTAACTGTAAAAATTCAGAGATGGCATTATCAAATCTAAAATCAGAGAGTTATTCAAAGAATACTTTCAATATAAATTACCCATTCCTTAAAAAAGTGTAACTATTCAGCGCATCAACCAGGGCCCCGTCCTCTATTTGAACATAGTGCCCTTCGGGCAATCGGGAGTCAGGGGCATAAGCGCTAACATTACAATTAGTTGTTATCAATTAATTATTGATTATTGATTATTAGTCTTTCGTGTATATCATCGCCTTTTGCCATAGCAAATAATCAATAATCAATAATCAATTGTTAATAATCAATGTTTTCTATTTGGCCTGAACATGGTGCCCTTTGGGCAAATTGAAAATTGAAGGAAGGTACTTTTTTAATCAAGATATCTTCCGCCAATTTTCAATTTACAATTCTCCTTATTCAATACCTTCGCCAATTTGGATTTCGGTCGATTTTAGGAAAAAGTAGTTTTTA
>CAZADB010000079.1:0-2636 GCA_964483835.1 uncultured Candidatus Saccharibacteria bacterium | reverse complement strand
GGAGACATTATCAATAGACGTTCAGAGTAGTGTCTGATGTTTGGGGTACCTTACAGTAAGCATAGCTTGCTTTCACTACATTCGTAAGTTAAACGTAAATAAATTTCCGTTTACTTACTCATTTGTGAAAGTAAGCATAGCTTGCTTTCACTACATTCGTAAGTTAAACGTAAATAAATTTCCGTTTACTTACTCATTTGTGAAAGTAAGATGAGAAAGTTTTTTCTTTTTTGTAGCCTAATTTTATGGTTTTATGTTGGATGGTTTGTTGGGGGGTGTTACTACAAATAATATTTTTTGACAATCTGACGACCTAAAAGTACTCAAGTTAAAATAACGTAGTCAGACTACTCTAGTTTATTTATTACTAGATTGCTTAAACAGCTTACTCGACAGAGTCTGGTGTATTTTGAGCGTATTCTACAGCTTCTTCAATCTGATCTATAAACTCTTCAAAAGTTTGGAACTGCATCTGTTCCCCATTCAGGAAAAATGTTGGGGTGCTGTTTAGACCAAGAGCCAAAGCTTCATCAAGTTCATCTTTAATTTTATCAGTAATTAATGAAGACCTCATATGTCTTTGAAATAAATCTACATCTAAACCAATCTCTTCAGCATATGTATTGAAATACGCCTGTGCATTTATGGCTCTAGACCAATCTTGCTGATTTTGTAACAGCATGCTCCTCATTTCAAAAAACTTGCCCTGTTGACCTGCTGCTTCGGCAGCTTTTGCGGATGGTATTGCTAATGGATTAATTAAAATTAGAGGGAAATGTTTATGTTCTAGTTTAAGTGCACCATAATGAGTGTCCATTATTTCTGATACGACATAATAAAATTGGGCACATGCAGGACACTGAAAATCACTATACTCCACCAACTTCACTAATGCATCAGGGTTTCCCTTAATATGAGATTCAAACGTAACTCCTTCATTTGCAATATTTGCAATATGATTCGAGTACAATACTGCCCCACCAATAATTAATATTGCAATAATTATAACTATCTTCCATATATTATTTTTTATTTTCATGATACTTATTGTATAGCATATTATATAATTAAACTAATTTATTATACCATCCCGAACAAACACCCTAAACGGAATTATGAAATATAAGATAGTTGCTGTAGAGTAGTATGATCTTATGTCCTGAGAAAAAGAAGTGTCTTCTGGAGATGAAAGACACAACTCCGTCATTTGTATATTTTGAATCTGAGATTAAAAATGGAGTAGAAAAATTTAAGCAATATACTGCACCGAATGGTTTGCAGGTTCGTTATGCGATGAAGGCAAATGCAAACTTATAACTCCTGAAGTTGTTTGACTCACTTAATGTTTGGATAGATGCAAGCACTGTTAATGAGTGCTACCGAGCAATATCTGCAGGTATAAATGTAGATAAAATTCTTTTGACCAGTCAAGAAGTGCCTTCTGAAGGAGACTTAAAGAATTTAGTCGGTAAAGGTTTAGAATATAATGCAACTTCTCTCTTACAGCTGGAGAATTATGGCAAAGCTTTCCCCGGATCAGGAGTCTCAGTGCGTTTTAATACAGGCAAAGGTTCAAGTTATAAAAAAAATACCAGTACAGGAGGTAAGAATTCTAGCTTCGGAATCTACAATCAAAAAAACTGACCGGATATAGTTGGATCAGGGAACAGTTAGCGGTGGTTAGTTAGGATTGGTATAACTCAACCGAGTGGTTGGTGGAATACAATTTTGTGAGACCTCACCAAACACTTGATTACGATACACCTTGGTCGTTTTATCAGAAAACCGCCAAAGTGTTACCTATGTACTCATCCTTAACAAAAGATTGACTATGGCGTATCATTCTGATATTATCTTGCCACTATGTCACAAGATAGACTTATTAAATTAGTTTCCAAAGGAGACAACGACGGTGTCGGAAAAGGGCATGTGTATTACACAGTGTTCAACAACAAAAACAAAAAAGACCCTAGCGCAAAACATACTGAGCGTAAATTTAATCCTATTTCTAAATCTCATACTGATTACGTACAAAAGAAATAGTGAAAAACAACAACTTTTCAAACTTTATTTTTGATAGTGTTTGTAAAGAACTAAAAACACTACTGACAGATTTATCAGTAGTGTTTTTAGTTCTTAAAAATTGCAAATAGTGCAAGAGTGTTATGAAGCTTTTTTCTTCTAAAGATAGACTTCTATTTTTTTGCTTTTGAAGCTCTTGATTTGAAACGTTCTACACGTCCAGCTGTATCCATAATTTTTTCTTGACCTGTGTAAAAAGGATGTGACTCACTAGATACATCTATATTGATTAGAGGGTACTCATTACCATTTTCCCATTTATCAACAATGTCAGAAGGCGCGGTTGATCCGACAAGAAATCTGGAATCGCTTGAATTATCATTGAATATTACCATTCTAAACTCCTTTGGATGAATATCTTTTTTCATGTTTTTTCTAGTTTCTAATTATAAAGTAACTTCTTAAGGTCTGGTGATTATATTTAATTACAATCAAAGTGATGGTATCTATAAAAATTAATACGATGAGAAATACTATAGCAAAATTATGAATTTACGCAACATTTATGACTTATGTGTAGACGTCTTATAGAAGATATAATTAGAATACAATTT
>CAZADB010000078.1:0-2654 GCA_964483835.1 uncultured Candidatus Saccharibacteria bacterium | reverse complement strand
CCTCCGAGAATAATCCACTCCGACCAAGGTAGTGAGTACAAATCTGGAGAGTACGTAAGTCTTGTGGAAAGTAGAGGAACAAGAGTGTCTATGAGTGCTGCTGGGTGTCCTTGGGACTGAAACAGTCTGGGAGAGTGTTACCTATGTACTCATCCTTAACAGTTAGTTCCATTATAGTCATACAGATGATATACTAGAAGAATATAAAAACAAAAATAGTGTTATTTTACTGTGCGGACTAATTATTTATAACTATCATACCTATGTCAGACAAGAAATCTAAAAGTAATTACGATGCATCGTCTATTTCTGTATTAGAAGGACTGGATCCAGTTCGTAAACGACCAGGTATGTACATAGGCACGACTGGCCTTGATGGATTACATCATCTTATTTGGGAGATTTTTGATAACTCTCGTGATGAAGCCATGGGAGGATTTGCGGACAGGGTGGAGGTGGCATTATTGCCAAATAATTACATTCGGGTAGTAGATAATGGACGAGGTATACCAGTGGATATTCATAAACAAACAAAAGTATCTGCATTGGAGACAATTATGACAACGCTTCATGCTGGAGGTAAGTTTGGTGGAGATGATTCAGGATACAAGGTATCTGGAGGTCTGCACGGGGTAGGTATATCAGTGGTAAATGCTCTTTCTACGCATACCAGAGTAGATGTTCATAAAGACGGCGGACATCATATGCAACAGTATGAAATTGGCATAGCAAAAGCAAAAGTTAAAAAACTATCTTCTACAAATTTCAACGGAACAATTGTTTCGTTCCAGTCTGATCCGACTATTTTTCCAGAGATTGCTTATGATTGGAAAAAGATTGTAAATCACTTACGTCAACAGGCATATCTTGTTAAAGGTATGCACCTGTCTGTGATTGACGCAAGAGACAGTGAAAAAAATCTAGATCCCAAGTCATTAGAAAAAGAAATATATATTACAGATATGGATGTGGAGGCAGTATCACAGACATTTTATTTTGAAGGAGGACTTAAATCATTAGTGGCATTTAATAATCATTACCAAAAACCGGTACATAAAAATATTTTTTATGTAGACAAGCACAATACTGACTCGGCTGTTTATTCTGTAGAAGTAGCACTGCAGTATGTTGATGATATTTCTTCACGAATTTCAGCATTTGCTAATAATATATATAATACTGAGCATGGTACGCATGTCACTGGGTTTAAAACTGCTCTTACCCGAACTTTGAATAGTTACGGTAAAAAAAGCGGTTTGATTAAAGAAAAAGACGGCTCGTTTACTGGTGATGATGTACTTGAAGGCATTACTGCGGTAATTTCTATTAAAATGCCTGAAATTCAATTTGAAGGACAAACAAAAGGAAAGCTGGGTTCTGTAGAAGCTCGCGGTGCAGTGGAGTCTATATTTGGCGAGGCATTTAATATGTTTCTTGAAGAAAATCCAGATGATGCAAAATCAATAATAAGTAAAGTCACTCTCGCCGTACGTGCTAGAAAAGCAGCAAAAGCAGCAAAAGACTCTGTTATGCGTAAAGGAGTTCTTGAAGGAATGTCGTTACCAGGCAAGCTCGCAGACTGCCAAAGTAAATCACCTTCAGATTCCGAATTATTTGTGGTAGAGGGAGATTCAGCTGGAGGATCTGCCAAAATGGGACGTGACAGAACAACTCAAGCTATTTTACCGTTACGAGGAAAAATTCTTAATGTGGAACGAGCGCGTATTGATAAAATGCTTGCAAGTGAACAAATTAAAAATTTTGTTATTGCGATGGGAACTGCCATTGGTGATGTGTTTGATATAGAAAAACTGAGATACCATAAAATTATCATTGCTACAGATGCGGATGTCGACGGTTCACATATTAGAACTTTACTTCTGACACTTATATTCCGTTACTTTCGCCCGCTTATTGATGGGGGATTTATCTACATCGCGCAACCTCCTCTTTATAAAATACAAAAAGGTAAAGAATCATGGTACGCATATACCGAAGAAGAGAAAATTTCTATTGTAGGGAAAGAAGAATCAATCGAAGAGTCCGAAGATGTTTCCGACGACTCAAAGAAAGCACCAAAATATCGTATACAACGATACAAGGGACTAGGGGAAATGAATCCTGATGAACTGTGGGAGACAACAATGAATCCAAAAAACCGAATCTTAAAACAAGTAATTATAGAAGATGCTCAAGACGCAGAAAGAGTATTTGATATCCTAATGGGGAAGGACGTATCAGCAAGAAAAGCTTTTATTCAAGCCAACGCTCAAAATGCAACTATAGATGTTTAGCAGAAAGTTATTGTAGGTATTTATTACACACAAACACTTCGTATCGTAGAATCCATATTTAAGTTATACCATCCCCAGCTAACCTCCACACATTAACAAATTGTATAATTTTGAGCTAAAAACGAGACGGGGTACGAAATATATAAATATATATAGAGTACGAGACGAAGTTTTATAGTCAAAATTATACGATTTGTGTGTGGAGGTTAGCTGGGGATGGTATAAGCCTGACTACTCTAGTTAGTCTTATTATTCATCTTTGCGAACCGAAGCTGTGAGAAAGTGCGTAGGCACTTTCGCAAGTGGTTGTCGATACTTTTTCAAAGAAAAATATCATACAACCTGAACAGCATCTGTAAG
>CAZADB010000077.1:0-2661 GCA_964483835.1 uncultured Candidatus Saccharibacteria bacterium | reverse complement strand
AAAAAAATTATTTGGTAACAAGTCTAATATTCGTCTATTTTACAAATAATGAATAGTCTCTACATTAATTCCTTTACTCTGTTATAAATCCTCCGGCTTGGTGTTTCCATAATCTTTGATATGTTCCTCCTGCTTTTACTAGGTTGTTGTGGGAATCATCTTCAATAATTTCACCTTCTTCTAGCACCAATATTCTATCCATCTCACGAAGTGTTGAAAGTCGGTGAGCTATCGCAATCACTGTCTTCCCTTCCATAAGAATATGTAATGCTTTTTGAATCTCTACTTCGCTTTCGCTATCAAGTGCTGAAGTTGCTTCGTCTAGAATCAGTATAGGTGCATTTTTTAGAATTGCTCGAGCAATCGCTACTCTTTGCTTTTGTCCACCTGACAACTTAACACCTCTTTCACCAACAAGTGTGTCATAACCATCTTCAAGCTTCATAATAAAATCATGTGCCTGTGCTTTTCTTGCGACTTCTTCAATCTCTTCTTTTGTAGCATCTGTCTCTCCGTATGCAATATTCTCCCGAATAGTTCTATGGAACAATAGTGGCTCTTGTGGCACTACTGCAATATTTGCTCGAAGAGAATCCTGTGTTATCTCTGAAATACTCTGTCCGTCAATTTCAATTACTCCAGACAGGATATCGTGCTGTCGCAACAAAAGCGACACAAACGTAGTCTTGCCTGCACCAGAATGTCCTACCAGACCAATACGTTGACCATCCTCAATAGTGAGATCAAAGTTATCAAACACCGTATTATTGCCAAACTCAAATACTACATTTTTCCAGTCAATCTTCCCTTTGTCTACAGTAAGTCTTTTAGCATGTGGAGTATCCGTAATTTCGTGATCCACAAGTATCTCATTTAGACCTTCCTCAGCATTACCGTAGTCACGCACAAAACGATTTAGTGATTGTCCAGTTGTGATAAACATGTACCCAATCCTACTAAGTAATCCTAACACCAATACCAATGTCCCCGCCGTAATTAAACCCTGTGACAAAAGCAAATTTAATAAAAACAGCACTATCCCAATCATTAAAATAGAAAATGCAGTATTCACAACCATTATCCATTCCCCAAACATAGATTGCCTGAGATCTTTGTCTGCACGCTCGGTGAAAACTGACCCTAAACGATTCAACTCAAAACCACGACACGAAAACTGCCGTACAGCTGAAATGTTTGTGATTGTATCAACACCTTCGCCGCGTGATTTTGATGAGACTTCCGCATATGCCACCACCAGAGGACGGCGTTTTTTCACCGCGATGATGTTAAAGACCAACACCATAGTAAAAATCCCCAATAGCACAAGTCCCATTCGATAATCAATAATGAAAAACAATACCAGTGTAACTATCAACCCCACAAATTCTGAGAAAAAATTCCATAATATTTGAAACATTAATCCCGCACTACTATCGACCGCATTTGAAACTTTATTTGAAAGCGATCCTGCAAAACGATCGGTAAAATAATTATGACTATGATGTGTTAAATATTCGTATAACTGATTGTATCCGTCTTTATGAAACTTAATAACCCAATAGATTGCAGTAAAACCACTTAATCGATATAGCAAGCTATTGCCTGCAGACACCAGAAGAAATAACCCGCCCCATATATATAATATTTCTTTTTGTTCAGTCAACGATTCGGCCATAATAAAATTATCAACCAGTTGAGCAGCAATATAAAAAATCAACACATTTAATGTCTCCGCCAAGATAACCAGAAAAAAAGAAATAGAACCTAAAAATTTATATTTAGAACCTAAGTGCCATAAAAACTTCAACGGTGTATTTGGTATCTCTCCTGTATATTTTGTTTTTACAGTTGTGTGTTCTAGGGTTTTCATAAAATTCAATTCGTCCAGCCTGATAACTTTTTCACATTAATTAACGTACGTCAGTAAGACGTATCAAATCACACATTCTTAATACATCATCACGTCGCACATAAATCCTTCTTTATGATACTCTAAATAACGAAACTACTGGATTGTTTCCATACTGAGACTATGCAGTCTCGCAAAGACGAAGGGCGGTACAAAGCAAATCGTCTTTGCGTGTCTGGGAAGTAATTCATATCCTAGTAGTCCGTCTTTGCCAGGCGGAGCCCGAAGCAATCCAGGCAAAGTAGAGTTTCGTTATTCAGACTATGATAGAGTATACACATTCATATGGATACAGAAAAAAAAGTTTCAAACAGTGCAATATTAAAACTGGTAAAACAAAATAAAAAATCAATTGCAGAAAACAATAAATTGTTAAAGAAAATTTACCGTAATATTATATGGGGTTTTTGGATACGAATCATTTGGATTGCTGCCCTCATAGGACTGCCGTTTCTTTTATATTTCTATGTAATTGAACCACATCTTATAGCAATGGGTTTTTCATATGAACGATTTATTGATATTATAAATGAATTACCCGGCTTTGAAGGAATTGAGCAGTTTATAAATAATAAATTTACGAATTAAAACACGAACGCAAAGAAACGTATTGAAAAATAAAATAAAATAGGTAGAATATGTACCACTTATATTAAATATAAATATTAGTCACATATGCTTGGGTAGCTCAGTTGGTAGAGCATTCGATTGAAGCTCGAAGGGTCGGCGGTTCGAGCCCGCCCCCAAGCACA
>CAZADB010000076.1:0-2722 GCA_964483835.1 uncultured Candidatus Saccharibacteria bacterium | reverse complement strand
GAGATGGAGGAATCCAAGAAAAGATCGTTAGAAGCGTTTGCAACAGCACGTACTTTTGATCCAACAAATCCAATATATGAATTATTAGAGGCACAGTTGTTTTTACGCTCTAATGATATGGAAGAGGCTCGTTCTTCAGCATTATCAGCAATACAGATAAAACCAGATTATGTCGATGCACTTTTTTTCCTAACGCAACTTGATATTGCTCAGGATAAATTAGATGATGCTATTGTCACTACTCATCAAATTATCTCTATAGAGCCAAATAATCCAATGAAACATTTTCATCTTGGAGTACTTGAATCAGGTGTTGGTAATATAGATAATGCTATCACTGCTTTTTCAAATGCCGTGATACTTAATCCTAATTTTTCAAATGCTCGTTATTTTCTAGCGTTGGCATTTATACAAAAAGGGAACGCTGATTCTGCTATTGAACAATTAGAGATTGTTCTGGAACTAAATCCTGATAATATAGAAATACCAGATATGATTAAAAAAATTAAAGCTGGAGAATCTATCAACGAAGCAACATCGTCATTATTTGGAGAAATTAAAGCACCGATGTCTGTGATTACAGATGAAAAAGAAGCTATCGGAGTTGATGATATTAGTGATGCACCTTTGATAAGTACCATAAATCCTACACTGGATAATTTCGCAGAAGATACAACAGAAGCAGACACTTTGCAACAATAGTCCATGGTGAGGAAAGTTATTAATTTAATATATAAAGAAGTACGTGGGCTACATCAAGCAGCCTATGTACTTGCGTTTTTTGCTTTTGGTTCACAACTACTTGCTTTGGTTCGAGACAGAATGCTTGCACATCAATTTGGTGCTGGTGTGGAACTGGATGTTTATTATGCTGCATTTCGAATTCCTGATTTATTGTATGTTTTATTTGCATCTACTCTTTCAGTCTATGTATTGCTTCCATTTGTCGTCTCGAGGGTAAATAACAATAACACTGACAAAGCCAAACTTTTACTAGGACAGATATTTTCACTATTTTTATTATTTTATACTCTGCTGGCGACTATAGTATGGATTGCCGCACCTTACATTGTCCCTATTTTATTTCCAGGAATGGTGGAAAATACAACTGAGATAGTGTCCATATTAAGAATTTTGTTATTACAGCCATTGTTTCTAGGGATATCAAGTTTGTTTGGTGTAATTACACAAATTGGACATAGATTTGTACTGTATGCCATTAGTCCACTTCTGTATAATATTGGAATTATTGCAGGTATTGTGTTTTTATATCCATATTTTGGACTTTCGGGACTTGCCTATGGTGTTGTTTTGGGTGCAATTGGACACATGTTAATACAACTTCCTTTAGTAAAAAACAGCAGTTTATCATTTTGGTTTGAAACCACTTTTAATTGGAAGCTCATTTTTGAGGTTGTAAAAGTATCAACACCTCGCGCCCTTACTCTTACCATGAACCAAATAGTATTATTGGTGCTTGTTGGTATTGCTAGTGTGATGACAGTCGGATCTGTGGCAGTATTTCAATTTGCATTTAATCTCCAATCAGTTCCATTGGCAATTATAGGAGCCAGTTATTCCATAGCTGCATTTCCACTATTGTCTGATTTATACACAAGAAATAAAATGACCTTATTTCGATTGCATGTCAACACAGCTCTTCGACATATAATATTTTGGTCGATTCCTATTATAGGTCTTATTGTTGTACTTCGTGCTCAAATTGTTCGTGTTGTATTAGGAAGTGGAGCATTTGACTGGGGAGATACCCGTCTCACAGCGGCAGTCTTGGCACTTTTTGCAATATCATTATTTGCACAAGCAATTAATTTATTAATTATCCGTGTGTTTTACGCAGGAGGATTTACAAAGATACCTTTCTTCGTAACTCTATTTGGTTCTATATTTGCAATTGTGTTTACTTTTGTATTATATAATAGCTATATAACGTACTCTACAGCTCAAATTTTAATTGACAACTTAATGCGTATCTCCCATGTACCAGGATCTGAAGTCCTGACAATTGCTTTTGGGTACAGTGTTGCAATTATTTTACAAACAATCGTATTAACAATTCTTGCTGTACGTAAATTCAAATTATCCATGAATTGGTTACTAGCTAACATTTTTAGGTCGGTTCTTGCCTCTGTAGTTGGAGGATTATTCGCTTACACGACACTTAATCTGATTACTGCCTTAATTAATAAGGAGCTATTTATAGGGATTTTCTTGCAGGGATTAATGGGAGGAATTGCTGGTGTGGTAGGTATAGTATTGACATACTACATAACTAATTCACCCGAACTGTTAGAAGTATATAAATCACTCAAAACACGTATACAAAAAACAAGTGCGATCACGGATAAACAAGTCAAGTAACATTATTCACGTATGTCATTATGGCCCGACCCCCAAAATTGAGACATCAACCTAAGAGACTTCTGTTAATAACCAACCGCTCAATTACATTCCAACCATGAAACAATAAGGTTTATGAAAAAAGACTTTAGAACACTCCCTAAAGAAGTACGAAGAGACAGAAGAAAACAGGCATTCAAGATGTTAGATAAAGGATACGATAAATATGAAGTATGATACTTACCTTGCTCCGTATGACAAATACAGATCACTTAAGAAACCAGAACAATATCTGAAAAACGAAATTATATTAGAAAAATAACAAATTTTATATTTGTATATTTTACTTATGCGGAGCTTTGAA
>CAZADB010000075.1:0-2733 GCA_964483835.1 uncultured Candidatus Saccharibacteria bacterium | reverse complement strand
ACCAAAAGACACTCCCTAGAGGGAGTGTCTTTTGGTTGGGGTTATCTTTTTCCGCCCATAAGTGGTCCGGGTTTTCTTCTGGAAACAATCAATTTAGTTGAGTGTTTTTTCGGAGATCGGGTCTTTTGACCCTTTCCTGTTGGCCTGCCTTGTTTTGTGCGAGATCTTTTGTGTCCTCGAGGAGATTTTCCTTCACCTCCTCCATGTGGGTGATCAACTGCATTCTTTGCAGAACCACGAGTCTTCGGTCTAAGTCCCATGTGTCGCGCTCGTCCAGCTTTACCAATGCTTACCAAACGATGTTCTTCGTTAGATACTTCGCCTATTGTTGCCCAGCATGTTGAAAGCACCTTTCGTACTTCTGTTGATGGCATTTTCAGAGTGGTGTATCCATCATCGTGAGCAACTACTTCCGCATGAATACCAGCAGCTCGAGCAATACGCGCACCTCCTTCTGGTCTCATTTCTACAGCGTAGACAAATGTACCAAGAGGAATGTGTGAAAGAGGAAGCCGATTAGCTTTTGTGGGCTTTGCTGTCTCTGACACTATAAATGTATCACCTTCTTTCATCCCTTGCTGTGACAGAATATACCGTCGCGCACCATCTGCATAAAGCACAAGTGCTATAAATCCAGTTCGATAGGGATCATATTCGATAGTCTCTACCTTTGCAGGGATATCTTTCTTATCAAACTTAAAGTCAATTTTTCGATATTTTCTTTTGTTTCCTGCTCCTCTGTACCAGTTTGTAATTCGTCCTTGACTATTACGACCACCAGTAGATTTTTTTCCTTTTGTTAGAGATTTCAAAGGTTTGCTTTTGGTAGAGGTTAGGTATTTTTTATACTCAATAACAGAACCATCTCTTCGTCCTGGTGATGTAGGTTTATATTTTTTTACCATAATATATTGCCTTTATAATTATACAAGGTTAATAGAATCGCCATCTTTCAAATAGACGTATGCTTTTCTAACACCTTTTTCTGTTAATCTACGACCTTTTTTCTTTGACATGTACTGTCTTGGTGTTTTGCTTACTATATTTATGCGTACTGGTGTCACATTGTATATAGATTTAATTGCATCACGAACAAGGTATTTTGTAGCATGAGTCTGAACGATAAATGTGTGAACATTTTTCTCACTCATTTTCATTGCTTTTTCTGTTACATATGGTCTGACCAACACGCCAGCAAGATTGTAGTCAGTTGGTAGCGCGTGATTGTCATCTGAGTTTGTAGAGTCGCTTTGCTTAATTTCTTTCTTTGTAGTTTTATTTTGTTTTGTTCGACTAAAGAATGCCATAATAATATAATTTATTCACTAATTTATGTATTAGTCTTTACTCCTTTTTTAGTAGCTCGAGCAACCAATGTGTCAACCGAGACACTTGGATCTACAACTAAAATATACTTATAAGTAAGAATATCAACAGTGCTAATATCTTTTGCTTGCATTACTTCCATGTTGCCAAAGTTTGCAAAACTCTTTTCTGTATTCTCATCTCTTGTAGCAAGCACTATTATTGCATTATTTTTTCGCTTAGTTACTAATTCTTTAATTCCTGTTGCTGTTGATAATGCTTTTATGGTAGTTTTTGCACTTGCTGTTTTTGGAGATTCGAAGACAAGCTTGTCAACAAAAATCATCTCATCTTCTGCCAATTTCTTTGACAATGTAATGGCCAAAACTTTAGCTTTTACATTTTTGTTGATTTTTTTTGAGTAGTCTTTATCGCTTCGTGGTCCAAAGGTCACACCGCCACCAGACCAAATTGGAGAACGACGTGAGCCGTGTCTGGCTCTACCTGTTCCTTTTTGTTTCCATGGCTTACGACCTCCTCCGCGAACTTCGCTTCTGTCTTTTGTGTGAGCTGTGCCAGCGCGTGCGTTGCTTTGCATAGAAACAACAACCTCATGCACCAGATCAGGATTCCATTTTACACTAAACACTGATTCAGGAAGGTTTATTTTTCCAGCCTCTTTGCCGTCTTGAGAAAATATTTTTGTATCCATACAATTATGCGTTACGCACCTCTACTAATGTTCCTTTTCGACCTGGTATTGCTCCACTTATAAGTAATAAATTTTCTGTGACATTTACCTGTAGTACGTTTAGGTTTTTGACTGTTTTTTTATCAGTCCCCATACGACCTGCCATTCGCATACCCTTAAACACACGCCCTGGTCCTGTAGCTCCAATAGATCCTGGCGATCGTAAAGTATGTTTTTGTCCATGAGTGGCTTTATTTCCTTTGAAATTATACCTCTTCACAACGCCTTGAAACCCCTTACCTTTTGAAGTAGAGCAAACAGTCACGCTATCTCCTGCTGTAAACATTGATGCGTCTACTGTCTGCCCTTTTTCTAGACCTTCGGTAGATTCTGCATAGTTTATTCTGGTTCGGAATTCTTTTATATGTCGGAAATTGCCACCCGTATGACCTCTCTCTGCTTTTGTTACACGATGTTCTTTACGAGAACCTGTTGCAATTTGCACTGCATCATATCCATCTTTATCTTGCGTCTTGACTTGCGTGATTGTTGAAGGAGTTACCTTTAGAATAGTGGCGGCATGACAAGTTCCGTCATCATCAAAAACCTGCGTCATTTTTTCCTTTGTTCCTAAAATAAATTTCATTTATTTACTGAACTAATCTAATAATATTTTTATACCAACCCCAACAAACGCTCCAACAGTAATAAAATCTCAAAATTATAGTGAGAAAGTG
>CAZADB010000074.1:0-2812 GCA_964483835.1 uncultured Candidatus Saccharibacteria bacterium | reverse complement strand
CAACCTGTACTGAACATGTAATGTTCGAATCCTGGTGGGCGGACTGATGCAAAAATAAATTATAGCGACATTTTATTGAAAATTTCGTATACTATCACAATGCAAATACGTATTATTCTGGATAATATTCGAAGTGCCTACAATGTAGGATCTATTTTTCGAAGCTCTGATGGAGCTGGAGTAGAAAAAATATATTTAATTGGCCCAACCCCTACCCCATTAGACAGATTCGGACGTGTCCAGAGCGAAATTGCTAAAACATCATTAGGGGCAAGTGAAAGTGTTGACTGGGTACCTGTAGGAGACTCAGCAAATGAATCTGTGAAAGAGGTGTTGCAATTGATTAAGACGTTAAAAAAAGATGGATTTACCATTGTGTCTGTAGAGCAGTCCGTAAGCTCCATTTCTATATATGATTTTTCATCTCCAGCAAAAGTTGTCTATATATTTGGTTCAGAAACAAAAGGTGTGAATAAAGAATTACTCAACGCTTCAGATTTCATTTTGGAAATACCTATGGCTGGAAAAAAAGAATCATTAAATGTTTCAGTAACAGCGGGAATTGTGTTATTTACAAAATGAGAATATAAATTACTTATACAATCCTGAATAACTAAACTCTATTTTTTATAGACTGCTTCGCCTGCGGGATTGCAAAGACGATTTGATGTGTTACGTTCTTCGTAGGGATCGCAAAAACAACTTACTGTGTACCGTTCTCCGTCTTTGCGAGCGAAACGTGAACAAGTGTCTAAACACTTGTGCAAGTGGTTGTCGATACTTTTTCGAAGAAAAATATCTACAACCTGAACAGCTCCAGTGTAGAAGCAATCCAGAATCGTTGCCACTCATACTTCGTCTACCGTCTTAAATTCTGCAACTCTTTTTGAACTACTTTTGAATCACTCCATGGCTGTTTTGTGTTATTTGGCCCCATAATAAACGGGTCTGTGCCTTTACCAGAAATTATTACATAATCCCCATCTTTTGCAGTTTCAAATGCTGTACGAATTGCTATTCGTCTATCCATTATAATTTCGACTTTTGTTTTATCTTCAGTGCCTTGCATCATGCTATCAACAATCTTACGTGGGTCTTCATCATAAGGGTCTTCATTTGTCAAAATAACATAATCGCAATATTGTTCCGCAATCTTCGCCATCTCTGCCCTCTTCCATGTATCTCGTCCGCCTCCACAGTTACCTAAAACTCCTATAATTTTTTGATTTTTGAATGCTTGGTAGAGTTTTTCTAGAGAATCTGGAGTGTGGGCATAATCCACAACAGCGGTTATTTGTTTTGTTGCATCTTTGTCTGTCTTAAAGTGCTCCACACGTCCTTTTATCGGGGGAAGTTTGCGTAAAACAGCTTCAATCGTGCGCAATGGCACGCCAAATGCCCTAGTTATAGTAACCGCGGCAAGTGTATTATACACATTGAACAACCCAACCAGTGGTACTCGAATAGCCATCTCCTCATCAGCATCTTGAAAAATCAGACCAATTCCGTCTTTGTGTAATGTGTGTAGCTTCAGGCTACTTAATGAATAAGGAAGTTTTTCTTCTACTTTTATATTTAAAAAGTCTTCTCCGTGTTCATCATCAATATTTGACACAACATAACGGGGTTGTTTTGCAGAGATGGCAAGTTGGTCTGCAATATTAAGTTTTGCTTGTTTATATTTTTCAAATGATCCGTGTGACTCGATATGCTCAGGAGTTAGATTGGTAAATACCAACGCGTCCATTTCGATAAATTTATGTCTGAATTGTTTTGATGCTTCAGAAGTCATTTCAAGCACAATATAAGTACAATGTGCATCTACTGCGTCTCTTATAAACTTATGCACAAAGAAACGCCCCGGGGTTGTCATTTTAAACATATTTCTATGCACATCATCTCCGATACGAAACTGAATCGTTGAAAGTGAAGCAACCTTGTTGCCGTCTGCTTGAAGAATAGCGGTTATAATTTCAGTGACAGTTGACTTTCCTTTTGTGCCAGTCACTACAATAACAGTTATGTCTTTAGAGGGATTACCATAGAGATGACTACCGATATATGCAAGTGCATAGTGGTACTTCGGTCGAATTTTTTCCAAAATGATAGTCGGTATAAACCTTTTAATCCAATACAAGATATTATTCATCATAAAGTAAGTATACTACACAAAATGGATTATTTTTTACCTAGTGATTTTAATGCTGATTTAATAGCGTCGTTGGCGTTTTGTACAGTGCTTGGAAGTTGCTGTATGGCTTCGCGAGCATCTGACTGCGAATAGCCCAGAATGATAAGTGCTTCAATAGCGTCAACAGAATACGAAGGAGTATGCAATACATTTGATTTTTCAGACTTCATAAAACCAGCATTTTTAAATTTCTCCTTCAGACCTGACACAATCTTTTCTGAGGTCTTTTTTCCAATACCAGACATTTTAGATAAATGATCAGAGTCATTGTTTAGGATTGAATTTTTTAAAAGATGCACATCTGTTTTTTGCATAATCTGCATTGCAGACTTAGGTCCAATTTTAGGAAGTGTCAGTAAGGCAGTAAAAATCTCAAGCTCATCACGTGTGGTGAACCCATATAAATCTTGCGCACGTTCTTGAACAGACATATACGTATGTAATTTAATTTCTTGTTCGAGTGCAAAACTTCCCGCATCGACAGCAACATGGACTAAATACCCAACACCACATACATCAATAACTATATTATTACCCCCAGATACATCTAAAACAATACCTCTAATATGTCGGATCATATATCTATACTAACTTACATTCAGACAGTCTCCAAGATGTGCA
>CAZADB010000073.1:0-2844 GCA_964483835.1 uncultured Candidatus Saccharibacteria bacterium | reverse complement strand
CCAGAATTAGAAGTTGTAAATGAATACCAGATGGGCGACGCACCTGGTGCCGAAGATGCAGACTTACAAGCTATCTAATCACGTACCACACAAACAACATTTGAAAAAGTCACCCAGTAGGGTGACTTTTTCAAATGTGTATTAAAAATGAAACTCCCCGATGCAAGCATTCCCCTCTTTCACTGTGCTATCGCTACGTTCATTCGGCGGGGTGTAACTTTGAATATTTACAGTAGTCTTGCCTCCGAAGGGCGACCCTTCGGAGGCATAAATATTCTACATAATGAATGAAATTGAAGGATTCTGTGTTCAAGCTTTAATCTAATATTATTACAATACTCTACCAACATCGTTCATTAATATAGATTAGTGCAGATGATACAATGTATGTATGAAAATATTATATTGTACGCCATACGAAGGAGAGGAAGATATTGTGATTAAAGAACTTGCAGAACATGAGGTTGTATTTACTAATGATCCAATACAGTCCACAATCCCATCAGAACATCTTGATGCAGATGTGCTGTCCATTTTTGTAAATTCCTCTGTCACTAAAGAAATGATAGATTCCCTGAAAAATTTAAAGATAATAGCATTGCGATCTACAGGGTACGATCATGTGGATTATAGTTATGCAAAAGGAAAAGGCATAGTCGTGAGCTACGTCCCTCATTATGGATCTCAAACCGTAGCAGAGTATGCATTTGCCCTTATTTTAGGATTGTCTAGAAAAGCCTATGCCGCATACTATGCACTGCGTACTGATGGACTGCGTGATGTAAAGAAATTTGAAGGTTTTGATTTAAAAGGGAAAACATTAGGTGTGATTGGAACTGGCGCAATAGGCAAAAACGTATGTGCAATTGCCAATGGCTTTGGTATGAATGTTATCGCATACGATCTGTATCCTGATAACAACTTCGCAGAAAAAGAAGGGATTACGTACAAATCATTTAGTGAAGTACTAGGAGAAGCCGATATCGTCACTCTACATGTCCCATCATCCGATGATAATAAACATATGATAAACACCCAGTCTTTAGAAAAATCCAAAAAAGGTCTTTATTTGATAAACACAGCAAGAGGTGATTTGATTGACACTGTCGCTCTTGCAAAATCTCTTGAATCAGGACATCTTGCAGGTGCAGGGCTAGACGTATATGAAGGAGAAAAATTTATTACTGACGAAATGGAGCTACTAACACAAGACACAGAACTGAACGAAAGTGTTTGGAAGGCTTTTGTTGCAGAACATGCACTTTTGGATATGCCTAATGTAATTGTTACTCCTCATGTTGCTTTTAATTCAATTGAAGCAAAACTAGAAATTACACAAACAACTACCTCAAATATCCTTGCTGCATTGAACAATACCCCTATAAACGAAGTATCTGTAGATAACAAATAACATGACATCAGACAGAAAATTACCAAATGGATACGATAAAGTATTTAAGCCTGCCGATATTCGTGGTGTGTACCCAGACCAAATAAATGAAGAATTAATGTATCGAATTGGTAGAGCATTTATTGAAAATTCGAATTATAAAAAAATAGTTGTTGGTTACGATATGCGTCTTTCTACGCCTTCATTAAAAAATGCCTTTATAAAAGGAGCACGCATAAGCGGGGCAAGTATCGTGGATATTGGCATGGTGCGTTCGCCAATGTTATATTTTGCATCTGGACATCTTAAATTACCAGCAGCAATTATTACTGCATCACATAGCCCATCAGAATATAATGGAGTAAAATTGGTAAAGCCATACGCGGTACCTCTTACTCTACAAACTGGACTCAACTCTATTAAAAAACGCGTACGAACAGGAGTGTTTACTGATGCGAAATTACTAGGAACGATAACCAAAAAAAGCCTACGTCGTGAGTATCGTAAACATATACTCAAAGGAGTAGACAGAAAAAAATTCCAAAATATGGTCATTGTTTCTGATATTGGAAATGGAATGTCGGGAGTGTCTATGACTGCATTAGATAGATTATTGCCTGCTAAATTTCCAATGTTATTTCAAAAACCTGATGGTAATTTCCCAAACAGAGATTCAGACCCAACCCTCAGAAAAAACCAAAAAGCACTCGCAAAAGAAATCAAAAAAAAGAAAGCTGATTTTGGTATAGGATTTGATGGTGACGGTGATCGTATTGCATTTTTGGATGAGAACGGTAGATATATTAATTGTGCAGTTATTGGTGCAGTAATCGCGAAGAGATTATTGCAAAAAGAACACAAAGGAGGTATTGTATTCACAAATTTAACTAGTCGTATTTTTGAAGAGACTATAATAAAATATGGAGGTAAGGCATATAAAGCTAAAGTCGGTCATACTTTTTTGAAAATAAAAATGCGAGAAAAAAAAGCAATATTCGGAGCAGAACACTCAGGACATTTTTTTTGGCGAGATTTTTACAACACTGATTCCACAATCCTAACATTATTGGAAATAATGAAAGAGTATGCAGAAGCAAAATCTGACGGAAAAACATTTTCACAAATGCTAAAACCTTATATTCTATACCAGCAAACAGAAGATGTGGTGATACATGTAGAAAATAAAAAAGTGGCACTGGATCACATTGAAAAAAAACTCAATAAAATGAAATTCAATAAAATTACAAAATTTGATGGATATTTTGTTGATTTTGGAGATACGTGGGGAGCTATCAAGCCAAGCGTAACAGAGTATGCAATTAAATTAATGTTTGAATCCAAAAAAAAATCAAGTGCAGTCAAAATACAAAAAGAGCTCCATAATTTCATTAAATCAATTGCAGGTATATAGTAATACCACCCCATGGATTGATTCACCTTTGGTTCAAAAAGAC
>CAZADB010000072.1:0-2883 GCA_964483835.1 uncultured Candidatus Saccharibacteria bacterium | reverse complement strand
TCTGACTAACATATTGGAGAAATTCATGTATAATTACTTTTATATTTTATCTTTCCTCACTAAGTAATTAAGAGCATGAAACAAATCTTTAAAAAAATTGTGGTGTGGATTATTACACTTGAAGCAAGAATTTTACTCAAACGTAAAAAACCAACCATAATAGCAATCACAGGAAGCGTTGGAAAAACATCAGTAAAAGATGCTATTTATACAGTGTTGAAAGACAGTGTGCATACTCGAAAAAGTCAAAAAAGCTATAACTCAGAAATTGGAGTTCCGTTATCAGTTCTAGGTATTAAAAATGGATGGAACAATCCATTTTTATGGATAAAAAATATTTTTGATGGAGCTGTTATTGCTTTTTTTTCTTCAAAATATCCTAAAGTTTTGGTGCTTGAAGTGGGAGTGGATAGACCAGGTGACATGAAGACACTTACACGATGGATACAGCCAGATATTGTTGTCCTGACTCGTTTTCCAGATGTGCCTGCTCATGTTGAATATTTTCATTCCCCAGAAGAGATTATTCAAGAAAAAATGAGTCTGGTAAAAGCATTAAAAAAAGACGGAGTATTAATTTACAACAATGACGACGAAAAAATATGTAAAGAGGTACAAAATGTTCGACAGGTTTCTTTAGGTTTTAGTAGATATTCACCCTCTTCGTTTACTACATCAAAAGATAAAGTAATTTACAAAAATAACAAAATAGTGGGTGTTGAATGTTCTATTACAAACAAAAATATAGAAACAACATTTCAAGTTCAGGGTTCTATTGGAGTGCAACACGCATACAATTACGCCGCGGCTATTGCTGTAGGTACGCAGTTTGATATATCTATTGAAGATTCTGCAAAATCTCTTTCTTGTAATGTCTCGCCCAATGGTCGCATGAGAATTATCCAGGGAATTAATAACACTATTATTTTAGACGATACATACAACTCCTCTCCTGTGGCAGCCATGCAGGCATTGCACACCATAAGAGAACTAGAAAATGTAGGTAAAAAAATTGTCGTTATGGGCGACATGCTTGAGCTTGGAAAATATTCAGTACAGGCGCATGAAGATGTTGGTAAAAATGTTCCAAAATCAGCAGATATATTATTCACACTAGGTGTTCGCGCCCGAAAGATTGCAGAATCAGCATTAAATAATGCGATGAGTGAGAAAGTTATCTTTCAATATGACGATATAGAGAGAGCGGGAACAGAGTTAATAAAACTTATTGAACCAAATGATGTGATTTTGATTAAAGCGTCTCAAGGATTACGGGCAGAGCGTCTAGTTGAACGTCTTATGAAATACCCCGACAAAGCACCCGAACTACTATGCCGACAAGGCACAGTGTGGAATAAAAAGTCCTAATGGACTTTTATTCAGTTTGCGAAGTAATCCCAATCATTTTTTTAGAAAAGCAGTAGTTATTTGGTACAATATAGATAATGAATATTACTCGAAGATGGGCATTTTGGCGCAGGGTGCAGTACGGTACTGGATTTAGTATTTTTTTGATGTTGATTATTGGTGTTGTTTATATAACCAGTTTTTATGTATCCCCAACTTGTTTTGATGGGCGACAAAATAACCAGGAGAGAGGTGTTGATTGTGGGGGTGGATGCCCGCACATTTGTGCATTTGATGTAACTCCGCCCACAGTTAAGTGGGCGCGGAGCTTTCGTATTACTGACGGTCAATATAATGCCGTAGCGTATATCGAGAACAACAATCTAACCGCAGCTGCTCCAGAAGTTTTATACACATTCTCACTTCATGATTCTCAGGGTCTTATCACTCAACGCACTGGCACTACCATACTTCCTCCAGATAGTGTCTACCCTATATTTGAAGCGAGAATTGACACCTATGGAAGAGTGCCAACTCAGACTTTTTTAACTATAGATGAGATTTCTCACTGGGTACACGCTACAAAAGGACGTGGTCAATTTGATGTGCAATCCCGAAGTCTTACAAATATAAACGAAAGACCAAGACTAGAGGCTGATATATACAACACTGCCTTAGTCGAAGCAAGAGAAGTGGAGATTATTGCAACAATTTTTGATGCACAGGGAAATGCACTCACAGCCTCACGTACTTTTATTACTAATTTTGAACCTCGTGAAAGCAGAACAGCTATTTTCACATGGCCAGAACCAATCTCCAAAACATTACGTAGTTGTGATGTGCCGACAGATATAATTATGGCTATTGATTTATCAGGGAGCATGAATAATGATAGTGATAATCCTCCAGAGCCTGTTACATCTGTTCTAAAAGCAGCAAAAGCTTTTACAGAACGATTGCAAGATGGTGATCAAGTGGCATTAGTCACATTTGCAACAGAGGCAACTCTTCGAAATGTTCTAACATCTAATATACAAAGCATATCAAATTATATTCAATCTTTAGTTATTGATCCACAAGAAGAGCGTGGACGTACAAATATTGGTGATGCTATTCATCTAGGAGGGAAAGAAATTATATCTAAACGACATAATACAGAAGCGCGAAAAGTCATGGTTCTTTTAACTGACGGTCTTGCTACAGCTCCAGGTGAAGATCCAGAACAGTACGCACTTGATGCAGCGTATATTGTAAAAAAGCAAGATATAACTATTTTCACAATCGGTTTAGGAGAAGGTGTGGATATGGATTTTGTAACACAATTAGCAAGCACTCCGAAGAATGCGTTTGAAGCCTTGTCTGTAGCTGATATTAATAGTATATATCGCAAAATAACTTCCGAAATATGCGAATACGGCCCAGCAATTATAGAGATTATACCCAAAACAAGCGCCGGTTTTAGTAATGTGCACTAGGTAGTGTAATAGACTTGTTACCAAATAATTTTTTTGCCAAAATTTCCAAATTTTGGCTACA
>CAZADB010000071.1:0-2884 GCA_964483835.1 uncultured Candidatus Saccharibacteria bacterium | reverse complement strand
AACTCAGCGAAAACATGTTGTCAACAGAAATAAAGCAGAGTAGATATCAGGAAACTAGAGAATAACTTGTTCACGGCGGCTGCACCGCCGTGAATCCCGGTGCTGACTATGTCCAGCCCCTTGTCCAGTCGCCTCTGGCGTCTGAACAAGGAGCTGGACACCGGTCAATCAAACTCCGTTTGCTTGATCGGCGTACGACGCCGGTCAGCACCAGGATTATGCCCTGAAATGATTTTTAACCAACATATAGAAAGGAGATAAAAATGTCATCATATGTTCAAAGTGTAATCGGTAGTGGAGAAAAGGTTGAGTACGAAGCAAAAGTTAGTATCTGGTCATTATTACCATTGTTTGTAGTTGGGTTGCTCCTGATATGGGTCTATGGGCTTGGGTTGATATTTTGGGCAATAGCCATTATGCGATACATGACAACCGAGCTGGTAATAACGGATAAGAAGATAATTTCAAAATTCGGGTTTATCAAAAGAGATACAATCGAGATGTTACTCCCAAAAATTGAGAGCATTCAAGTAAATCAGTCAGTTTTAGGTCGAATGTTAAATTATGGCTCAGTAGTAGTATCTGGCGCTGGTAACCCACAAGCCCCTGTGCCAGGAATTGCTAGTCCTATAGAGTTTCGTAAAAAGTTTATGGATATCCAAGAAAAAACGACGAACAACGCTTAATGGCATAACAATGCAAATTCACGCGGACGGTAAAAATCGTCGTTCGTACCTCACTATGCTTTTTACCGCCGGTGATTTGCGACGTTAGCTGTTAAACGAGTATGAGTACAAATGTTTAATATTCCAGAAACTGAAAAAAAGATAAGAAATAAAATTTCCAGTTATAAGTCATCTCTCAATAGAGAAAAGAAGACATACGGGCAAATAAGTGATGGAGGCGGTAAAAGATATCTCCTTTTTTGCCTCTATTTTGTGTTAAATGACCTAAAAAAATCAGAAGATTATTTTAATTGGTATCTAAATGAGTTTACAGATGATACTGGAGAGCCAATACAGAAACTGTGCTGGACTATATCTTTACATAGAATGAGTAGAGATTCAGAAGCCAAACAAATGTTGTGCAATTTGATGTTATCGAATTTATATGTAATTCCTTTTGTCATCGGGCAAGAATTTAATAAAATCGATATGTGGCACTCATCAAATTATGAAGCACCAGATTTTGTTGAGTATATCCCGCAAGAGGTAATAGAAAATATTAAAGAATCTGAATTAATTTGGATTCGTGATTTATATGAATCATTTGAGTTTCGTCGTGTTAGAAAGCGTTATATCGAGATATATCATGAACTTAAAAATACAAACGAAGTTAAAAAGCGTTCAAAGTTACTGAACGAGTCACACAGATTAGGAGAGTTACTGTCATAAAACAGCTAACAAAAAAATCCAGCTGACCGTTTAAAGCGTCATGCCTTTTGCAAAAAGACGCAAAAGCCCTGCCACTTTAAACGGCATCTGATTTAGATGTTAGCCTCAAAAAAAATGAAATACGATATTCATATAACTTCTCAAATTGTCATAGACATTTTTAATGAAGCAATGACAATGCCGCATAAAAAACATGCCAATTTATTTGATGATATGAGGATGTTGTTTCGTGAAAAAATTGAGAATAAATTACAACAATATGGAATTTTGGGGAACCATCAACCCTCGCTCAGTTATACAAATATTAAGAACGGTACAATTTTAGAATTTGATCCTATAATTAATCGCTATAATGAATCTCTTGACATTAATTTTTGTGAAAAATATGGATATGATGATCGTTGTATAAATGCTATCAACTATTCTGACGAGGAATGCCGTCTTCTTCCTTCTCTAATGTCTTTTTATAAATGCAAAAAATTTTCAATTGGAAATTTTGTTATTCCTTTAATTAAAGGTCAATATGATATAGATTTAATTTTCTCTAGTGGAGCAAAATCTGTAGGTTATGGGTATCAGGTAACACCTAGGAAACTCAAGCCCTCGTTGTATGTTTGGGGTGTGACATTTTCCGACAGTATTATCGAAAATTCAACTTCTCATTATATCGGGCAAGCATGCAAATGTGCAGGGCAGGATTTAGACGAAATACAAATAGGCACTATAGCATATCCGATAATGTTTATTTGTCGTAAATGTGGGGAAATATTTACTTGTGAATGCTTCCGGGAACTTATTGACATTGAGCAAGATATTATTAGATTTTTGCCAGGTTCAGATAGAGGTGGACATTTAAGTGAGAAACTATTGGACATAAAATATAGAAAAAATATTTGTCATTTATGCACAAGGGTAATTCCCAAAAAACAGTATGGTTCATCAATGTATTATTCATCCTTTATGCAAAAATACCTGCCGTATCATATATTACAGTCTCGTAAGACTTATGGTGTAACTACATACCAAGGAGATGCATACAGGCTTATCGAGAATAATATTAGAGAATTGTTTGGTTATCCAAAAATCGGAGAAAGATGGATTTCCGAGACATTGCTTTACAATATAGTCAAATTATTGCTGCATCCCTATGATGTAGTATTTCATTACAGAGGTAAGGAGTTACAAGGGCTGGAAATAGATATTTGGGTGCCAGAATTAATGTTAGCTGTCGAGTATCAAGGAGAACAGCATTATCGTGCAATAAAGCATTGGGGTGGAGAAAGAGGTTTAAGTGAGAGAGTCGAAAGGGACAAAAGAAAGAAGAGACTATGCAAAAAAGAGGGGTATTATTTAATTGAGTTTAAGTATGACGAATCTTTGACGGTAGAATATGTTGAAAAAAAATTGAGAAGATTTTTAAAAAAAAGGCAATGATAATATAGTGGACCCCATAAATGAGACAGTATGTTAAGCTCTAAAAACAACTGTTA
>CAZADB010000070.1:0-2890 GCA_964483835.1 uncultured Candidatus Saccharibacteria bacterium | reverse complement strand
TTATCTAAGCTTGCCAGATATGTAGCCACATCAGCAACTGAGATTCCTTTACCAATCTCTGTACCTTCTGGTAGGTCTATAAATAAAATTTTACCATCAAATGAATTCCAATACTCTGTACCAGCAAGATGGTTAACAGAAGGTATCGAACCTCCAGAAATTAAACCAATAGCCTTGCCACCCTTCCAAAACTCAAATCCACTATTCTTCTGATATATACGAGCCCTATTTAAATCGTCTTTAGTAAACCAGTCCAATACCTCATCAGTCCACTCGGCAGATGATTGAATGTCTCCTATCGTACCATTTATTAGAGTGTTGCTAATATTCTGTAATGTATATTCATGCATCTGTGGAAACTCTCCAAATTCCGACATTATGCACGGTCCATAAAATGTGCGTAACCCCGTCTTCTTAGCTATTGCCTGGTGTAACACCGTTATGTCAGAATACCCTACGAATATCTTTGGATTATTTTTTATTAAATCCCAATCAATATATCTTAACAATTGGTTACTGTGGTTACCACCTATTGTACAAATGATAGCTTTTACTTCTTTATTAGAAAAGGCATTGTGTATGTCCTTAACCCTGTCTGATACTGATGCTGATACATATCCATTATTTTCTAATGCACTCTTCTCTATTTTAACTCTAAAACCCATAGATTCCAGCTCGCTCTTACCTGCCTCTATCCTATGCATAGCAAAAGGGGCTAAGCCAGCAGATGGAGAGATAATACTTATCAAATCCCCTCGCTTCAACCTTTTTGGATTTATGATTTGCATATATTATTTTACTTTAAATTTACTTATAAATAACTCTGAACCAAACCCGCTAGATAAACAAATTTCTTTATCTGAATACATCGCCTGTTTGGTCCAGTCAGTAAAACCTCCGTCACATAGGGGATAAGTCTCCTCATCGCTATTTGTTGCTGTAATTTTAAAACATAAGTTATCATAATAACCTATACCTGCCACCCTTTCTAAATCAAACACAAAATCTACATTGGGATACCTACTCTTAAGACTCTTTAAAACCTCGAAAGTATTTCTTTTAAGGTATCCAAATGACTTGCCTATTTTAAACTTTTCTAAATCATTATCACTAAGATTCTCATCACAATTTATTGTTTTAGGGAGATGTATGTCATTGTTATCAAAAAAGCTAAATTCATGAGTCTGAGTGTTTCTCATTACAACATTCCTATCTAAATCATAATCTTCAATTATACGCTCTAGAATTACAAGGTTAGACATTGAAACTGTTATATTATGTGCATGGTAACCCCCCTCTTCTACAGCTGTCTTTAGTGCACTAAGATAAAAGTCTATGTGCCTCTCTAAGAATTGTGCTAGTAATTCCCATCTACCTAAAAACTTGTCCGCAGACAACATGAATCCCGCTCTAAAATGTGAGGTGAATCCTTCTATGTCAAACTTTTGTGCACGTACTATTCTATGGCTGGTAAATAAATGCACAGGACCCTCTGGTTGGACAGTTCTACTTTTGACATATTCTAAAACCAACAATATGGACGCATCCGACACCAATTCATTATTTCGTATAGTCGAGATTGTGTTCTTTGAATTTATCTTAGTAAATGTAGAATTCATTCCCAACGGTCCAACAGGAGAAAACTCAAATGTTTTGACGTCATCTAGCATAACTTTGAAAAAAATACTATCAAGCCCCACTAGGTCTCTTTGTGAAATCTCTGGCACTGTCAAAAATCTACTATTATTAGCCTGTCTGATTACATCACTAACTTTTATCTTATCAACCCTGTCACTAAATACATTAAGTAATAATGCTTGAAGATGCTCGCCTCTAGCGCGAGACAATCCAACATATAAATCACTACCCTCAATATTAGCTATAGCTTTCTCTAGAATTGCATCTTTGCTACTTTTTTTTTGGCTTTCCATAATTATTTATAAACAAGTGTAAACATATTCATACCTCTATTTGCAACTGCGTCCTTACCATTTATATCCATCTCAATTTCAAAAATTGTATCGAAAATCTCTGGATCACTTAAATACCTAGATATTGAACTCTCTCCATCGTTAGTCGGCGAGAAGTCCTCGAGTCCGGGCTGTACAAGTACAGGTACTCCAAATGTGCTGATTATTGTAAATCCGACACTGGACATTTTATCCTCAAGACTTTCTTTAGAGTTTGTAAGTAAATCTGGGACATGCGGTGCCCACTTTACCATTTTGTCCTTATATAATTTCTTTAAGTCATTTACATCAGCGCCACCATTAATTTTAGAAGCTAACGCATTATGATAGCCATGCGACATTAACAAGATTCTGCCACCAGGTCTCAGTACCCTATACAATTCCTTAAGAGCATCTTTTGGCTGATATATGAAACTTATAGGGCTATATATACTTACAATACTATCTATAGAGTCGTCCTCCACTTGACTCATATTAGTTAAATCTCCATTAATAATATCTACGCGACTATCAATATTAGCACTTTTAACGTTGGTCTTGGCTTTAGCGAGCATATGTTCCGACTTATCATATATAATAAAATTACTATCACACTCTGAGGCAAGCTTCACTACCCACCTACCTGTGCCTCCTCCAGCATCCATTACAATTGTATTGGATTTTAACCCAGTCAGAATATGTTTTTTGATTAATTCTAATATTATCTTATCTGATAATTGCCAAAACTTACTAGACTTGTCTACTAAATCTACATTTTCTGAATATAGTTTAAAAAAATCATCAAATTCTTTCTTCTTCAGAAAATACAGTGTATCACAAGAACAAAATCTTACCCATCTTAAACAACATCAAACAACCAACAACCTGACAGATACCCCTAATTTAAGACACTTTTTGCGTTAAAATTATCAACATTAACG
>CAZADB010000069.1:2119-2942 GCA_964483835.1 uncultured Candidatus Saccharibacteria bacterium | reverse complement strand
AATACACCCTAAATCTTAGGATTTAGGGTGTTACCTATGTATCTCATCTTTTGCAGGGGTACCTTTCAGGGTATACTAGGTGATATAATAAAAGATTCCTGTTGTGACGTTTTGTGACGTGGTCTGACATTTGGTTATTATACAGTGTTTGTTGACCCTGTAGCAGAGTTGCTAGGTATTATTTTGAAGAAACGCTTGACGAGCTTGCAAAAAAATATGGGGAGAGTCATGTATGGGTGCGCAAGCAACTTGATGCTCACGAAGTGAGTACACCTGATGACATCAGTCCACAACCTACTGTTGTTGTAGCAGACACAACCTTCTGGGGACGCCACTATGGAGTTACTGTGTTTCGCTCATGGAACTTAGGACGAAACATCTGGTGGCAAGAAGTGCCAAGTGAGAGAGTAATACACTACTATTATGGCAGAAAGATACTTGGAGATAGGGGTTGGACATTCACAGCTGCAGTAGTAGATGGGCGGCGTGGCTTAGCCACGGTATTTAAAGATATTCCTGTACAGATTTGCCACTTTCACCAACTCAAGACCGTTACAAAGTACCTAACAAGACGACCGTAGACTGATGCGGGACAAGAGTTGCGAAGCCTTGCCCTGACACTCGCTAAAACAGATAAGAATACATTCACAAAAGCACTGACAGCATGGGAGAAGAAGTGGCACGACTTCTATACAGAACGTACACATGTACTCGGGACGAAACATTGGTACTACACTCACAAGAGTGTGCGAAGATCAATCGCTCCGCGATTGGAAATAAGTTCGGATTTCATCATATAGACGGAGCCAGAGTTAGTAAGACC
>CAZADB010000069.1:0-2019 GCA_964483835.1 uncultured Candidatus Saccharibacteria bacterium | reverse complement strand
CCCATGCTTACGCATAGGGGTCTAACTAACTCTAGCTCCGGCGGCAGGACTCGAAACTTACAGTTTCAGTTCAGGTTGTATGATACTTTTCTCCGAAAAGGTATCGACAACCTCTTCGAGTCCTGCCGCGGAAAGAGGTTAGTAAGACCCCCATGCTTACGCATAGGGGTCTAACTAACTCTAGCTCCGGCGGCAGGACTCGAACCTGCGACAAATTGATTAACAGTCAACTGCTCTACCAGCTGAGCTACGCCGGAATATTTTCCACCCAATAAGCCCTAATTTATGAATAAATATTTAATAGCAATCACGCCAAATTAAAAGTTTAAACAACCAGCAGAACCAATGAATAGTGTACATAGTTTTTGATATTTTTCAACTTTCTGATCGATCCCACCCATCCTCTTGCACTCCTTGGGTAATTTCCTTTGAATAATTACAGTAGTCTGACTACTGTAATTATTAAGATCGTAAATGTTTTACATAAACACTTCGGGGACTGGGAAGTTTATGCATATATTATTTACTTCTGATTTGAGGGTGTTTTTTAGTTGTTGGTTATCTTTATCTTTTAAGATTTTAATCATAATCTCCGCTAGTTGAGTTGCTTCCCTTTCTTTCATTCCTCTGGTTGTCATGGCTGGTGTGCCAAAACGTATTCCTGATGGATCGAGGGCTTTGCGAGACTCCTCAGCAATCATGTTTTTATTTAGTGTAATACAAATCTCGTCCAAAACATCCTCTGCTTCTTGTCCAGTAATTCCTAATGATCCATAAACATCAGCAAGTAAAAGATGATTATCTGTCCCACCACAAAGCAATCGGACTTTTGCGTCTAAAAATACCTTCTCCATGGCTTTTGCGTTTTTTAAGATTTGTTTACCGTACTCCTTAAAAGACGGTTGCATTGCCTCGCCAAATGCGACGGCTTTTGCGGCAATTACATTCATGTGAGGACCACCTTGCAGTCCAGGGAATACTGCTTTATTTATTTTCTTTGCAACGGTTGCATCTTCTCTAGTTAGTATAAGTCCACCGCGAGGTCCGCGAAGCGTTTTGTGTGTTGTAGAAGTAATCACATCAAATCCAAAATCAAATGGATTTTTTGCAACTCCTCCTGCGATAAGTCCTGCAATATGTGCCATATCAGCTACTGCATATGCCCCAACCTCTCGAGCGATATCTACAAATTTCTGATAGTCCAGCTCTCGTGAATACGCAGAAAATCCAGCAAGAATAATCTTCGGCTTGTGCTCAAGTGCTACTTCACGTAACTTATCGTAATCAATCTCTCCTGTCTCCACGTCTTTCATCTTGTACCGAACAAAGTTAAAGACTTTATTGATACTTGTAGTCGGGTGACCATGGGTGAGGTGCCCGCCATGAGACAAGTCCATACCAAGCACTGTGTCGCCAGGCTCCATAAGAGCAAAATACATCGCGACGTTTGCTGGCGCTCCTGAGTGTGGTTGCACGTTTGCATATTTGCACTTAAAAAGCTTGCACGCTCTATCAATTGCAAGTTGCTCTACTGCATCAGTATATTCCTGACCGCCGTAATATCGTTTGCCTGGGTATCCCTCTGAATATTTGTTAGTCAACACCGAACCATTGGCTTCACGTACTGCACGCGACACATAATTCTCACTAGGAATAAGTTCAACACCTTCCAATTCTCGCTTCTCTTCCCCAATAATTGCTTCATACACATCACTATCCTGATTTTTGATATAGTTATATTCATTCATATATATATTGTATTAATAGTCACACATAATAATCGTCGTCATCATAAACGCCTACTTATCCCTCTTGTATTCGTTGTTTGTAATCTGATTGATATAACATAATATTTGTTTATTAAAATCTGCCTGTCCACACTATTGATTATTCCGAACATATCTAACTTATTCATAATACCATCCCCAACAAACAATCCAACAGTAATAAAATCTCAAAATTATAGTGAGAAAGTGTCTAAACACTTTCGCAAGTGGTTGTCGATACTTTTTCAAAGAA
>CAZADB010000068.1:0-2976 GCA_964483835.1 uncultured Candidatus Saccharibacteria bacterium | reverse complement strand
TTCCAATCCTATCGGTATACAGCTATGATTACAGTAGTCTGACTACTGTAAAACAGGATTATGGTTTTATTACTGTTGGAGCGTTTGTTGGGGACGGTATTAGAATGGGTGGAAACGATACTGGATTACTTCGCAGGTTCGCAAAGACGGTAAATGAAACATGAGTGGAAGCAATCTGGAATTGGTTACTTTGCAACAATCTTCCACTCGCCAGAAGCTACAAGAGCTTGAGCTTTTTTGAATTTCATTTCTTTTTCTTCTTTGCCGTTTGTTATTTTGATAACAGCATTTCTTCCGTAGGTCTTTTCACTTATTCTGGGCTCTTGTTTGACAGGTCCTGCAGAAGACCCTCCTGCTCTCTTTGCACTTTCTCTTGCTTTTTTCATTTGATCTTCTTCTTTTACTACTGCCTCTAATTGCAAATTAGGTATTACTTCTGCAATACGATGAAGTAAAATTGTCTGCATTTCATTAAACAATCTAATGCCCTCTTTTCTGTATTCATTCAACGGATCTCGTTGTCCATACGCTCTTAATCCTACACTCGCACGTGTATACTGCATTACTTCCAAATGTTCTACCCACAACATATCTATCATTTGTAACGTTAAACGACGTATAAGCTCATGCCATTGCGTATCAGAATATTCTTGCTTCTTTTTGTCTATGACCTCTGCCGAATGAGGAACCTCTGCTCTGATTTCAGTAAGTACCGCCTGCACTTCATCATCAAAACCTCGTAATAATTTATTCCTGCGGACATACACGGTTTGTCGATGTTGATTAAGCACATTATCATAAGCCAACACTTGTTTACGTGCATCAAAATGAAACCCCTCAATACGAGATTGAGCAGTTTCAAGTTGCTTGCTAATCATTTTATTTTCAATTGGCTGATCTTCAGGAATTCCAAATGTCCCCATAAGTCCCTTTATTCTTTCGCCTCCAAATACCCGCATTAACTGATCCTCCATTGACACCATAAACAAAGTCTCACCAGGATCACCCTGTCGACCCGATCGTCCTCGTAGCTGATTATCAATTCGTCTAGCCTCGTGGCGTTCTGTACCTAAAACAAATAAACCTCCAATATCTCGTACTGCCTGCGTTTCTTGTGGAGCTGCGCCGATCCCGCCGAGTTTAATGTCCACTCCTCGTCCTGCCATATTAGTGGCAAGTGTTACCATTCCCATCTTTCCTGCATTTGCAATAATTTCCCCTTCTCTTTCGTGATTCTTGGCATTTAGTATTTCATGCTTTACTCCCGCCTTAGTCAAAGACACTGACAATGCTTCGTTCGTGTCTATTGATGCAGTCCCAATCAGCACAGGCTGTCCTGTTTTATTAATCTTATTTATTTTCGCAACTACTGCATCATGTTTCCCTTTTACTGTTTGAAAAATTAAATCATTTTGGTCTATACGTTTCACTTCTACATTGGTTGGCACAGGAGTTACTTCCAGTTCGTACACAGAATAAAATTCTTCCATTGAAGTAAGTGCGGTTCCTGTCATACCCGCAAGCTTGTCATACATCTTGAAATAATTTTGATATGTAATCGAAGCATAGGTCTTTGATTCTTTCTGTATCACAATTCCCTCTTTTGCTTCAACTGCCTGATGTAGTCCGTCAGACCAACGTCTGCCTGGTTGCATACGCCCTGTAAACTCATCGACAATAATTGCTTCTTTATCACGCACAACATATTCTCTGTCTTTCAAATACAAACCTTTTGCTCGTACTGCATTTTCTAGATGGTGCACATACTTGATGCCTTTCTCAGTATAAAGATTATCTATACCCAGCATTTTTTCTGCTGCTTCAACACCGTCATCTGTTAGTGTCACTGCCTTCATTTTTTCATCTAGTTCGTAGTGTTCGTCCAGCTTTAGATTTCTAGCAATACCGGCAAATGTAACATACAAATCTTCTCCCGAATCTGCTGGAGCAGAAATAATTAACGGAGTACGAGCCTCATCAATCAAGATTGAATCAATTTCATCAATCAGTGCAAAGGTGTGTGACCTTTGACGTAGATTTTTCTGTTCAAATTCAATATTGTCACGCAGGTAATCAAATCCAAATTCACTATTGGTTCCGTATGTAATATCTGCTGCATATGCTTCCGTGCGTGTGCAGGGTCGTAAAAATTCGTAGAATATTTTATGAGAGCCTTTTTCATCACGTTCTGCATCGACTTCCTCATGTCCAGCGTCATATAAATATGATTCGTTGTGATTAATAACACCCAAAGAAAGACCCAGTGCAACATATATCTGACCCATCCACACCGCATCACGTCGCGCCAGATAATCATTAACTGTAACCACATGCACTCCATCTCCTGATAAAGCATTGAGAGATACTGGCAGAGTTCCTACCAAAGTCTTACCTTCTCCTGTACGCATTTCTGTAATCTTGCCTTGATGAAGTAATATTCCTCCCAAAAGCTGAACATCATAATGACGTAATCCGAGTGTTCTTTTAGATGATTCGCGAGTTAATGCTGACATTTCTACCAGCAAATCATCTAACGAAACATCATCATCTATATGCTTCTTTTTTAAAGCTTGGACTCTTTCTTTTAATTCATCATCACTGAGCAACGAATATTCCTTCTCTAGATTATTAATATTATCAACAATAGGCTGTAGGGCCTTTAATTCTTTCGTATACGAAGGTCCAAAAAATCGATCTAAAAATAACATAATGTCGCTATCATAACACGAATTTTAATAATACTCTCAAACAAAGTTTAGAAAAACATAAGGTCGTCTGTGTGAGCCCGACAGAGCACAGTACACAGTCATTCGTCTTTGCGAGTGTCTGGGAAGTAATTCATATTCTCATTGCCCGTCTTCGCCAACGGAGTGTGAGAAAGTGTCTAAACACTTTCGCAAGTGGTTGTCGATACTTTTTCGAAGAAAAATATCATACAACCTGAACAGTTCCGGTATGGAAAGAAAGTGTCTAAAC
>CAZADB010000067.1:0-2984 GCA_964483835.1 uncultured Candidatus Saccharibacteria bacterium | reverse complement strand
GGTTCTAAGGGTAAAATTTGACATAGGAGAACTTTTTCTAAAATATGTACACAGGATACACATTATCTGCGCGAGAGTGTTACAAAAGAATATTTAAGTTGATTGTGTTCATCAGATTCTTCAAGTGTTATTTTAGTAAATTTATTTTCGTATTCTGGAAAGAATACATCAGCGTCTGTTGATACGCCTTCTTCAATGATAGTTAATTCCAAAGTGTCTGTATACGGCAACATAAGTTTATATATTTCTCCGCCACCTATAATATAAATTTTCTCTCCACCTTGTGAATTTTCTGCAACTTTTAACGCCTCCTCTGGATAGCTCACAAATTTCAAACTTGAATCAACATTAAAACCTTGATTTGGTGCTGCGCGAGTGAGGACGATATTGGTGCGGTTTGGGAGAGGACGTTTTGGTAGTGAGTGATAGGTTTTACTCCCCATTATAATAGGATGTCCGCTCGTAAGCTCTTTGAAGCGTTTTAAGTCTGCCGGAATCTTCCAAATAAGGTCACCATCTTTACCCAGTGCGCGGCTCTTGCTCCCTATTGCTGCGATTGATATTACTTCACTTTTCATATTTATATCATACATGATATACTCTTTAAATGTATGAAATTGAAATTAAAAGCTTGATAGGAGAAAAAGTGTACGCAGATATTCTTAGAAAGAAGTTGCTTTCTAATGGGGCATTGCTTACAAATAAAAACTCACAATTAAATCATTATTTTCAAGGCAATCCAAGTAATTTTTTTGAAAAAATAAAAGACATTGCCACAGATGAATTAGAAAATCTAGAAAAGATTCTTGCACTTGGTAAAAAACACTCCATTAGGACACGGAAGAAAGATAATGATGTAATTCTTGTGGTCAAATCATCAATTGATGATGGAACAAGCGAGAATACTGTTTCTCGCATGGAATATGAGTCAACTGTACCTGTATCGTTGGAAGAGCTCGATGATTATCTATTGGAAGCGGGTCTGTCATATCAAGCTAAGTGGTCTCGTGACCGCGAAGAATATTCGTATAATGATTTGACTATAACACTGGATAGGAATGCAGGATACGGTTGGTTGAGCGAATTTGAAAAAGTCGTAACCGATGACATGGAAGCTGATGACACAAGAAGTAAAATATTAGAGACAATGAGTCATTTTGATCTATACGAGCTTCCGCAAGATAGGCTAGAAAGAATGTTTGAATATTATAATAAGAACTGGAATGATTATTACGGAACTGAGAAAGTATTTGTGGTAAAATAAAATTATGTTTTTAACTGATAAGGATATTAAGAAAGCATTGAAGAAGGGTGATATGGTTATCAAAGATTTCGATGAAAATCGCCTACAGCCAGCTAGTTATGATGTAGTATTGGGAAATAAGTTTGCAGTTATGGAATCTCATATCGCTCACCCCATAGACCCCCTGCTGAATATACTTCCAGAGATGCGTGAGATAGAAATTCCTGACGGCGGTAGATTTGTTCTAAATCCTGGGCATATGGTATTGGGAACTCTGCAAGATTATGTAGGTTCAGATAAGTATCTAATTCAGCTATCTGGTAAAAGCTCTCTTGCTAGAATTGGTCTTGTGGTACACAACACGGCAGGAATTATTAATCCGGGGCATTATTTATACGTAACTTTAGAGCTTTTTAATGTGAACAGTGTTCCTATTATTCTTCGTCCTGGAATGGAAATAGCTCAGTTACTTTTTTCTCCATTATCATCAGATCCTGAGTTTGACTATTCTGAAACAGGCAGATTTAATGGTGATAATTGGGCAAAAAATACAAAAGCTCAAAAAGTTATTAAAAAGAAAAAATAACATATGAAAAAGCGTCACCCAGAATATCAATATTTAGATTTAATGAAAGATATATTAGACAATGGATCTGATAAGGAAGTGTTTTTTACTCCGGAAGTTAAGAAGCAATACGATGATTTAGGTGAAAGTCCTCCGTTTATACGTTCAGTGTTTGGGCGTGCTACACGCTACGACTTATCGCAAGGGTTTCCTCTACTTACTACAAAAAAGGTGTTTGTGCGCGGGATTATACATGAGTTACTTTGGTTTATAAGCGGAAGTTCCAATATTAAATACCTGGTTGATAACGATGTTCATATTTGGGATGAGTGGGCATATAAACGCTATAAGAAAATGCAAGCAGAAGAAGGAAAAAACTTTGAAGATCAAAAGATGTTCATTGCACGCTTAAAAGAAGAGTCACAAGATAGTGAATTTGTTCAAAAGTGGGGTGATTTGGTAACTATTTATGGACGCATGTGGCGACGATGGCCAGCTAGTGATGGTAGAGAAATAGACCAACTTAAGTGGGTCATAGAAGGTCTTAGAGACAAACCATTTCGTAAATCCTATGTAATTTCAGCATGGAATCCAGATTTTATATACGCAATGGCGTCAGAAGAGAATAGAAACGAGGTCCCTCCTTTTTGTCATACTACGTTTCAGTTTTCTGTTGTTAATAATAAATTAAATCTAGGATTGTATCAACGCAGTGCCGATCTCTTTCTAGGAGTTCCTTTTAATATAGCTAGTTACTCGCTATTATTACAAATGGTTGCACAAGTTACCGGGTTGGAAGCTGGGGAGTTTGTTCACTTTTTCGGTGATGTTCATATTTATTCTAATCATTTTGATCAAGTTAAAGAACAGCTAGATCGTACTCCTCGCCCTTTTCCAAAAATAACAATAAATAAAGATAGAAAAGAAATTGATGATTTTATTTTTGATGATTTTGTAATTGACGGATATGATTCATACTCAGCACTGAAGGCTCCAATTGCAAATGTTGGAGGATATTAGATTAAAATAAATAATTATACCATCTAACAAACTAGTCAACATAAACGCTATAACTAAATAAAACTGTTACCAAAACACCTCTGGATAGATAAGAATAACTGTTACCGTATCTCAATCATGAATATGGAAATAAAACACACAGTATTGAAGTCACAC
>CAZADB010000066.1:0-3026 GCA_964483835.1 uncultured Candidatus Saccharibacteria bacterium | reverse complement strand
TATCAATAGAAGCGTCGCTATAATACAAAATTTTCTATGTTTTTGCAATACAATGATCGAGCCCGCCCTATTTTGCACTCCTATGGTAATTTCTTCTGATAATACTCTGAACGGTTCAATACTGCAAATGCATATAATTATGAGGTATTATTAGACCTGTTACCATATAATAATCTGCGTCTATTACACAAAATTTCGTTGAAAACGAAGTTAAGAAAAGGGATCATTCATAAACCAACTCTTCTTTTTTGTATGTAATCAAAAAGCAACGCCAAATTCCCATATTCAAAAACCCCTATCATACGATTAATCGTATGATAGGGGTTTTGGTGTTAGCCTGGGAAAGTTAGGCGGTGCGCAGTATTGTGGCACTTTACGAAACAAGTTTTAGATGAAAGTTTATAAAAAATACTTTCAAGGTTATAAGATGATGGGAAGTCTAATCAAGTTTTTTTGATGTTGTAATACCAAAAATTTCATGGGTAAAAAGAAGATCGTTTTGTTTCTTTTGGTATTCTGAAATTTCTTGTAATGTTCTCATTACAGCCTCATCGTCTCCGTCTTCTTCAGCTTTATGTAACATGTTAGTATATGCTACCATGCCTTCTTTTCCAATTAAAAGAACCAATTCATTTAGTTTATCAATTGTTTCTTCATATACTTGCCGTGCTGGTGACTGGTCCACATATGATTCAAGCTTAAAAGATAATCCACTGACTTTTTCTGAGTTAAGTGTTTTTTGTATTTCTAACAGGGATTGCGAGGTTGTTTTTTCCAATGCGTTACACAGCTCGGTTTTATACTCTGCTAGAAAAACATCTACTAAAACAGTAAGGTATTGTATAAGTTCTGCTTTTCTGTCAAATTGATTATGGTTACAATCTGACACGCCGGACTTTGCTGGAGATATTCTAGCGGTATCTTTAGTGTAATTCTGTCTATTTTGTTGTCGTGCGTTTTCTTCTTCTTGTTTTGTGGTTAATCGTTCTACTTCAAAATGAATTGCATCTTTGGTGGTGCCTAGCCTGTCTGCTATTATTGTTTCAAAATGTTCTTGATCAATTCTGTTGGGAATTTTGACTACATATGGAAGCACCTCCTCGCGTACTTTAAGTTTGAATGAGCGTTTGTCTAAATTTTGAGATTCTAATATATCCACCAAAAATTCAATCACGTGTTTAGACATACCGATTGCATCTTTAAAGGCAGGAATACTTTTTTGAATTATATCTGCGGGATCTTTGCCGTCTTTCATGTGAGCAACTTTCACATCCATTCCTCGCGATAACATAATATCTGCTGATTTTTTCACCGCTGCAATACCAGCCCGATCTCCATCTAACGCCAAAACAACCTTATTGCTTAAGCGTTGTAAAATCATTACATGGTGGGCTGTAAGTGCAGTTCCAGACACAGCAACAGTATTATGATACCCAGCTTGATGACACATCACAACATCAAACTGCCCTTCCACAACAAGAGAAAAATCCATAGATCGTATTCCCTGTTTTGCCTTATCATACCCGTAAAGAATTTCAGACTTATTAAACAATTCAGTTTCTGGAGAATTTACATACTTTGGAGCTTCGCTGTCTTTGGTTAAAATACGACCTGAATACGCAATAACTTTTCCTGAAGGATCAAAGATGGGAAATATAATACGATCTCGGAATAAATCATACGGCTCTTTGCCTGCGTCGGCTTCTTTTACCAGCCCTGCCTTAACAAGTTCTATACTGGTAAATTTCTGTTGCTCCAATTCATTTTTTAACTCTCTCCACCCATGATCAGGAGGTCCAGGAGCATAGCCAATACGCCATTTAGCAATTGTGTCAGAAGAAACTCCTCGGTTTTGCAAATAAGTGCTTGCAGACGGTTTCTTGGCTAAATACTCCTGAAAATATTTTGTTGCTGACTCAAGCGTATCGTATTGCTTGTCACGTTCTGTTCGTTTTTTTGGATCTTCACGCTTGAGCTCTACTCCTGCCTTGTCTGCCAATATCTGCAATGCTCCCTTAAAATCCACCCCTTCCATCTCTTGAACAAAAGTAAAAATATCCCCTCCGACATTACACCCATAACAATAGTACATTCCTCTATCTGGTGAAATTGTAAATGATGGAGTTTTTTCATTATGAAACGGGCAGAGTGCTTTCATGTGTTTACCTGCAGAGGAAAGCTCAATATACGAAGACACCACATCTACAATAGTAAGACGTTCTTTAATCTGTTGTACCGAATCACCTGATGTCATAAATAATAATTGGTAATTATTTTGTCTGTTTCTAATAACACTACTTCATCAATTATACTCCAATTGCTACCCGACTAGGACTCGAACCTAGATTAACGGCACCAAAAACCGTGGTCCTACCATTAGACGATCGGGTAAGGTAACTTTATGAGCATTAGATTAACATATTATTCTAAAAAAATCAGTATTGTTTATATGATTACGCCTTGCTTTTTTTGAAACAATCTAGACACTTTAGGTTTTCAGTACTTCGAGGTTCAAACGGGAGACTAGTGATGGCTCCGCCGCATGTTGCACACTTCCAGTCGCCTGAAAATTTTGGCTTCTCTTCTGGTGCTGGTGCCATTTCTTCAAAATCGGGTGAAGACGGCTGTTCTCCAGCCATTGACGCATCTTCAGGAATATCTGACATAATGGGAGCTTCGGTCGTTATTGCTTCACCTTGTGTTTCTGCAACTTCTGGAGCTACATCTGTAGATTGTGCGCTGTCATCTTTGGATTTTGCATAACAAACACGACAAGTAAGCCCCGACCCCCCTCGTGGCTCAAAAGGCAATTCTGTTATCTCTCCCCCACACGTACTACACTTCCAATTTCCCTGAAACATATTTTTCACTTTTAATAACTAAGATAATAACACTAGTATACATCATATATACCCTCCCCAACAAACCATATTCCAATCCTATCGGCATACAGCTATGATTACAGTAGTCTGACTACTGTAAAACAGGATTATGGTTTTATTACTGTTGGAGCGTTTTTGGGGATG
>CAZADB010000065.1:0-3096 GCA_964483835.1 uncultured Candidatus Saccharibacteria bacterium | reverse complement strand
AACCCTTCGGAGGACACTAAAAAACACCCTCAAGAGCAGCCTGACTAACATAATGATTTCGGGTGTGATTAAGGCTGTATCACTAGTTTTGAAAAACTAAAAAATACACAGGGTTTGTTACACTGTGTATTTTTGTTGTTATTTTGTTTTAGTTTTATCTTTCTTTGGTTTCTTCTTTTCTTTTTTCATGCTATTTCCTTTTGCCATATTGTAATCTTTAGTATTAATAATTTAATGCTTATAATATTGCTAGAGTATTAATTAAATATTATATCACAACTCTGGTAACTGATATTTTCAAATTCAAAGACACACAAGATCAATTCTGTACCTTTGGACGTAGTCTGGTGCAGAAAATATCTGTTACCAAGCGAAATGTGCAAAAGCTCGGTTGGCTTCTGCCATCTTGTGCATATCCTCTTTCTTCTTAACTGCTGTTCCTTCTTCTTTTGCAGCCAGCATAAGTTCTGATGAAAGAGCTTTGTACATGGGTTGCCCTTTAGCTGAACGAGCTGCTTTTATAAGTGCCCGAAGAGCAAGAGCGAGTCGTCGTTCTGGACGTACCTCTCTTGGGACTTGATAGTTTGCACCACCAACTCGTCGTGACCGAACTTCCATCATGGGCCCAGCGTTTCGAACTGCTGTATTGAAAATTTCAATTGGATCACCACCCCCTTCTTTTGCATTCTTAATTTCTTCAAATGCCCCATACACGATTTTTCGTGCTGTTTCTTTTTGACCATTAAGCATAACGTAATTGATAAGTCTCTCAACTTCTACGTTGTCAAACTTCATGTCTGGCTTAACTATTGGTCGTTTTTTAATTGGTCTTCTCATATTATTATTTGAAACACATGCACTTAATACATTTGGTTATTAAAAACTCCGAACTGTACTTAGATATTTGTGTTTATTATTTTATTAATGTGACAAATGAGAAGTATGACAAAATCATGCTTTCATTCTTCGCATATGTTTACTCCAGTTTTACCTGAGCAGCATCCACTTATCTGTAGCGAATATAAACTATTGATAATTAGGATTGGTTAATCCCTTGTACCTCATCTAAATTAGGTAGAAATTGTTTTCTAGCAAGGCGAGCAAGAAATTTGTTGCGAGTCGTACGCTAGTACGGTGAGTAACAAATTATCGCAGCTCAACGAAGCTAGGGGACAATTTATTCTGATTTAGGTTTTTTGGCTCCGTATCGTGATCGTCCACGTCTTCGTGCGTCTACGCCTGTGGCGTCGAATTTACCTCGCACAACTGTGTAGTTAACTCCAATATCTTTCACCCTACCACCTCGCACAAGAACAACAGAGTGCTCCTGTAGTGTATGCCCAATACCAGGTATGTAGGCTGTAATTTCACTACCATTTGAAAGTCTAACTCTAGCAATTTTACGAATAGCAGAGTTTGGCTTACGCGGAGTCTTTGTTGTTACGCGTGTACATACACCTCTTTTGAATGGTGAATTGTATGAAGTGGGTTTGTTTTTAATTGAGTTAAACCCAGACTGAAGCGCACCAGTTTTTGTTTTGGTGGACTTATCACGTCGTCGCTTTCTTGTTAATTGATTTATTGTTGCCATAAAGCCTCGCTACAATACTATATATAGATATTTGTGCAACCTAAATTAAAAATGTATTCCTGTTAAAAACTCAAACATCATACCAATCAGTCTGGAAAAAGGTCCCCAAAAAATAGTTATAAATATAAATATAAATATAAAAGTGACAATCAAACCATATCGTTCAACTACATTAGTAAACTGTCGATATTTCTGGGATGCATGAAATGGGAGTAGTGCAAGTAGTATTTTTGATCCGTCCAAGGGAGGAAACGGGATCATGTTAAACATGGCAAGAAGTAAATTAATATACACCACATATGACGCAAGACTTACAAAGGCTGTTGATAAATTTAATGGATCGGACAGTCGTATAATTAGTGCAAAAATAACTGCCAATAATATATTCACCGCAGGACCAGCAGCAGCCACCATCGCCTCTCCCCATTTTTTATTGCTAAGATTATATGGATTATAAGGAACTGGCTTTGCCCAACCAAATAAAATACCAGCATTCCCAAAAAAAAGTAAAGCGGGTACTATAATAGAACCTAACAAATCAAGATGAACTAATGGATTTGGTGATAGACGACCAGCAAAACGAGCCGTCGGATCACCCAAAGCATTTGCGGCATACCCATGAGCCATTTCGTGTAAGATGATTGAAATAATAAGTACTGCTATAATTGCAATTTGTTCCATAAGATAAAATTAATACGCTACACATCATACGACATTTAGTTTAATAATTCCACTCTTATACATGACTTAAGTCTTTAGGTATATGAAAATGAGTAAATTATAAATGAAAATGAAACTCCCCAATGCAAGCATTCCCCTCTTTCACTGCGCTATCGCTACGTTCATTCGGCGGGGTATCTTTCTGTGCTCCGCCCTATATTTATTTGAAAACCAAGGTTTTCAAACTTTCCTTTGGTTTATCCCCGCAGAAAGCTAACGGGGTGTAGCTTTGAATAAATACAGTAGTCTGACTACTGTATTTATTCTACATAATGAAAAACTTTTTTGTCTTAGACATTATCAAATATAATAATCTACGTCTACATTCACTACTCTAAATAACGAAACTACTAGATTGCTTCCATACGGAAAAGTAGAGTTTCGTTATTCAGGGTTTATCATAGTAAAATTCTAGCTAAATAAAATCCCACTCCCCCGCCTAGGAAAAAAATAAAAAACATCGCTACGTATATTGCTTCTAAATCCAGAACATTTATTATACCGTAAATTCAATTTGGTACACTGTACTTTTACTTAAAAAATAGGTATAAATATACACACCATCAGATCAAAGTAAAATAATTATGTAAATAATACTGCAAAATACATGGCGACTATGGTATAATGGTTATTACTGGAGTTTGTGGTACTCTCAATTCGGGTTCAATTCCCGGTAGTCGCCCAGATATAAAAATCCCCTTTCGGGGGATTTTTATATCTGGGCGACTAATACCACCCCCAACAAACCATCCAACCACACCACACAAAATGAATATTTCCATACT
>CAZADB010000064.1:0-3167 GCA_964483835.1 uncultured Candidatus Saccharibacteria bacterium | reverse complement strand
AAAAAGAAAAAATGTGGAGGTGAATTATAAAATTTGTAAATTCCTACCTATGGTGGTAACGTATTCATTCAGTTATAATGTATTTTATATGAAGATATATTCGTGGAACGTGAATGGCATTCGTGCTGTACAGAAAAAAGGGCTTTTGGATCCATTTATTGAGAAACATCAACCAGATATATTGTGTATCCAAGAAACAAAGTCACAAGAACACCAAGTTGAGGATATTTTCACTGAATTATTGCCTGAATATAAACAATATTGGCATTCTGCAGAACGTAAAGGTTATTCAGGTACAGCTATTTTTACAAAAATAGAGCCCATCTCAATACTATCTGGATTGCCAGACAGTATAAAGAAAAAATATACATTGCACGATAAGTATGGTGACACAACAAAAGAAGGACGTATTTTAACCATAGAACTAGATTCATACTTTATTTCCACAGTCTATACTCCAAATTCTAAAGAGGACTTGTCACGTATTCCGATGCGACAACAATGGGATCCAGCTTATTTAGAATATATGAAACTACTGGAAAAGAAAAAACCAGTTGTGTTTTGTGGAGATTTTAATGTGGCACACGCTGAACTGGATTTAGCTCGACCAAAGCCAAACAAGGGTAAGAAAGGATTTACTCAAGAAGAACGGGGAGGAATAGATAATATGATTGAAAGAGGGTTTGTTGACACGTTTCGTATGTTTCGCGACGATGGTGAACACTATACTTGGTGGAGCCATTGGGGAGGCGCCCGCGATAGAAACGTCGGCTGGAGAATAGATTACATAATGGCATCAAAAGCCCTTATCCCGATTATTAAAAATGCAAAAATTCATCCTAAGGTACTTGGATCCGATCATTGTCCTGTTTCTATAGATATAACTTTGTAAAATGTGTCACAAAACATTTCAACCATAACGCATCTTGTATCATAAGATTTATTCCATATAAATATCCCGAGCAATTAAGGTAGTCAGACTGCTGTGGGTGTTACAGTAAACATAGGATGTTATTTAGGACATTGATTATATGTTGTATATTATACATATACGAGATTTTGCACAAGACATGTCCTTTATAAAGGACATGTCCCTTGGAATAGTTAAAGTTATACACACCATGTCCTTTACATCATTACATAAAGGACATATGATACATGTAGGTCCAGAAAGGGCGAGCATTCATTATTAATTTTAATTTCGAAATAGTTGAAATCAAAAAGATAACGAACCTTAAAGAGCACATTTAACAATAAAATGAGTTAATACCTCCAACTCTAAAGTTCATAACCCACCCACAAAGTGAGCACTTATCGATGTGAGTTGCTATGAGAATCAGAATCAAAACAAATTCAGATTTTCCTAGCAGCTCATACGACAAGAAGTACTAGTAATAAGTACGAGCTTACAAAAAAGAGTCTCCAAAAAGAAGTCCTATAGAATAAAGGACATCCTTATGAAGCTAATGCTTCAATAGACTCGAAAGAAGCAGAAGATAAGACCCTAGGACATTGGTAGCAAATGTAATATAACAAACATTAGCTTTCAGTTTCCTAGGGTCTTTTTAATTATTAGACTTGTTACCAAATAAGATTTTGATGAAAATTTTATAATTTTGTGCGAAAATTTCAAAAAATGAGGCAGAATATCTGGATATTTCAACGAATTTTTTGGAATTTGTAGCCAAAATTTGGAAATTTTGGCAAAAAAATTATTTGGTAACAAGTCTATTATTCCACTCAAGAGATTTATGGTGTCTACTGAAAGATGCCGTTGTAGCTCTAAATTCACTTTGTGTTATAAAAGAGCAAGTCTACTCACTCTTTTTAAGCAAGGATACTATTTCAGGAAATGTCTCAATTAAGAAATGATTTTTGTTTTCAAAAGTAATCAATGTTGCTTCTATTATCTCTTTTTTATATTGCAAAACATGGTTATATTCCACAACAAAATCATCTTTGGAGTGCATGAGTATAATCTTATTAACCCTGTCAGATAATTTAGAAAGTTGCTTTATTTCAAATCGAAAAGTTCCGCAATTGTTCCCAGATTCGTCATTATATTCTCCGCAAGGAGAAGCCAAAAGCAATAAAGTTTGTATTGCAAAGGGGGTTTCATGCTCGGTAAGATATTTTGCCAGAAACATTCCACCAAGCGACCACCCTATTAAAGTCACCCCATTATTTATGTATTTAAAATACTTTTCAAAACAAATCTTCCACTCATTATATACTGCATTATCAGTATTAGGCATTGATATATTATATAATTCATACCCCTCCCCCAGATCTTTTCGCAATTCATCAGTCCATCTTTTTGGCTTATCTTCAACAAGATTTCGTATTTGAGAGTGCTTAAGCGCATTAATATAGTCTTCATATGTACCATACGAATTCCCTCCCCCAATAAATACAATTTGTTTTTTCATATCTTGAATTTACTCTACTTACATTATATATGATTATGACTAGATTGCTTCCTTAATCACGCACCCTGATCAATCTTTGCCTGAAGACGCTTCATGGGTGTTGTTACAAACACTGCGTACCTGTACCTGAATTTAGATGTAGTTTAATGCATGTCTAATAGTTAAATTACTAGAGGAGTGCAAAGGTAGGTGGGATCGATCACAAGTTCGCTTTTTTTGGTGGGGGGTGGTATTATTTGTCACGCGAAATGAATAGCTTATTGTAAAGTGTAGGTGTTGTATATATTTTTTTATATTAATATTTTACATCTGAGTACTCTTTGTTATGTAAATACATTTCGCGATATGATGTTATTCAAGACATCGGGGTGTAGCATAATGGTAGTGTGCGCGCTTTGGGAGCGTGTGGCCCGAGTTCGATTCTCGGCATCCCGACAAATTAATTAATGAAGGAAAAGTGAGTACTTGTAGATCATTTAACAACAATACTCAAAAGACTCACTGAGACTACCATTTGATTATTAAGGACAATCGTATCTAAAAGACATTTTTATATATGATTCACAATATAAATGTCCTTTATGTAAAAAATGGATCACATACTAAAGCACCATTCTATTGAATCGTTATTATGTATACAAAAGTAGACTTTTGTTACACATTGACGCTATATATGCTAAACGCTGGATTGCTTCCATACCGGAACTGTTCAGGTTGTATGATATTTTTCTTTGAAAA
>CAZADB010000063.1:0-3232 GCA_964483835.1 uncultured Candidatus Saccharibacteria bacterium | reverse complement strand
TTTGGTAACAAGTCTAATACCATACCCAGCTAACCTCCACACATTAACAAATTGTATAATTTTGAGCGAAAAACGAGACGGAGAACGAGGTATTAGTTGCAACAATATAGATTGCTTAAATAAAGTAAATATCGTATAGTTACGCACAAACTATTAGTAGACTTGTTACCAAATAATTTTTTTGCCAAAATTTCCAAATTTTCATCAAAATCTTATTTGGTAACAAGTCTAATGTGGTGGGGGGGTATTTAATTAAATTCATTCCTGATTTCGTTTGGTCAAAATTTGGTGATAACATTTATATATGAACACAGGCGAACTTATATCAAATATGGTATGTTTCAGTACCTTATTCATTATAAAAGTTGAGAGGATTTATTTAAAAATTAACACAGAATATTAAGTAAAAATTATTATGGCACGAGCATTTCCATTAGATCGATTGCGTAACTTCGGCATTGTTGCACATGTTGACGCGGGCAAAACCACAACATCAGAGCGTATTCTTTTTTATACAGGAATGAGCCATAAAATCGGTGAAGTACATGATGGGGCAACAGTCACTGACTGGATGGATCAAGAGCGAGAGCGAGGTATCACTATTACCGCAGCCGCCATTTCTTGTAACTGGGCGAAGACTCTTGAGACAGACCGTGAGAACAAGGACAAGAAATACACTTTTAACATTATTGATACACCAGGACACATCGATTTTACCGCAGAGGTAAAGCGATCTATGCGTGTGCTTGATGGTGCTGTTGTGGTATTTGACGGTTCTGCTGGAGTAGAACCTCAAACCGAAACAAACTGGGGATATGCTGATGAAGCAAACGTGCCAAGAATTTGTTTCATTAACAAGATGGACAAGATGGGAGCCGACTATGATGCCGCAATTACATCTATTGAAGAAAGACTTTCAAAAAAAGCATGTCGAATACAACTTCCTATTGGAGCAGAAAATGACATGCGAGGAGTGATTGATTTAATCACAATGAAATCATATTCTTTTGAAGGAGAAATGGGAACAGATGTTTCTGAACATGATATTCCAGAAGACATGCTTGAAGAAGCGAAGAAGTATCGAGCTGAGCTTATTGAGCGAGTTGTTGAGCATGACGACGACCTTATGGAGGCGTTTCTTGAAGGAAATGAACCAACAAACGAAGATCTAAAAAAGACTCTACGAAAGGCAGTGCTTGCAAATGAAATATTCCCAGTTATGGCAGGGACTGCTTTGCAGAACATTGGTGTGCAGCTTGTACTTGATGCGGTAGTTGACTATCTTCCGTCTCCACTTGATCTGAAAGATATATCAGGAACCAATCCAAAAAATGAAGAAATTGAAATAACCAGAAAACCATCTGACGACGAACCTCTTTCTGCACTTGTTTTCAAATTACAAGACGATAAATTTGTGGGACAGCTCGCATTCTTTCGGGTGTATTCGGGAGTGATTAAGTCTGGAACATATATATTAAATTCATCAACTGGAAACAAGGAGAGAGTCGGACGAATTGTTAGACTTATGGCAGATAAACGAGAGGAAGTAGACGAAGTATATGCTGGAGAAATTGCAGCAGCTGTAGGTATTAAGGAAGTGAAAACATCGCATACATTGTGTGATGTAGATGAGCCAATCTTACTGGAGACAATTACATTTCCAGCACCTGTAGTTGCTGTACGCGTTGAGCCAAAAACCAAGAAAGATCAAGAAAAAATGGGAATGGCATTGAAGCGTTTGTCTGATGAAGATCCGACATTTAAAGTATCTACAGATGATGAGACGCTTGAAACAATTATCGCAGGAATGGGGGAACTTCATTTGGATATTCTTGTGGACAGAATGAAGCGTGAATTTGGTGTAGAAGCAGATATAGGAAAACCGCAGGTAGCGTATCGAGAGACAATTCAAAAGGAAGCAGAAGCAGAGCATAAGTACATCAAGCAATCTGGCGGACGTGGGCAATACGGACATGTAAAGATTAGGATTAAGCCATTGGAGACTTTGGAAGAAGATGCAAAAATTCCAAAAAATGTGACTCGAGATGAGCATTTTGAATTTATCAATAGTATTAAAGGTGGAACAATACCACAAGAATATATTCCTGCGGTTATGAAGGGGGTAAAAGAAGCAATGGCACGCGGTCAAGTTGCTGGATACAAAATGGAAGATGTGTCTGTAGAATTGTACGACGGTTCGTATCATGATGTGGACTCAAGCGAGATTGCTTTCAAGCTTGCTGGCATTAACGCTTTCAAAGAAGCAGCAAAACGAGCGAACGCTGTATTACTTGAACCTGTTATGAAAGTTGAAGTTCGTACTCCGGAAGAATATTTAGGAGATGTAAATGGAAACATTTCTTCAAAACGTGGACAGGTAGAAGGAACAGAAGAAATTGGAGGAAAGACCGTGGTAAACGCAAAAGTTCCTTTGTCTGAGATGTTTGGGTATACCAACTCATTACGAAGCATGACGCAAGGACGCGCGTCTATGACTATGGAATTTCATCACTATGAAGTCGTTCCCGCAAACGTTGCAATTGAAATCAAAAAATCACGTGGCGTGAAAATGGATGATGAGGAAGTGTAAGATACCCAACACAATCACATGTTATATTGGTAACAAGTCTATTGATTACCAAAAAATTATCCGTAAGAAAAGCTACTATGTTTATCAAAAATTATACAGTTGCTTTTCTATAGAATATATAGTATTCTAGCCGTTATGTTAATGATGAGATTACAAAGAGTCGGCCGCAAAAACGATCCCAGTTATCGTATTGTGATAACTGATAAAAGAACTGGTCCAAAGAGCAATAAACATGTAGACATTATCGGGTCTTATAATCCAAAGATGAGTCACGTTCAACTTGATACACAAGCAGCTAAAGACTGGCTTAAAAAAGGCGTACAAACTTCAGATACTGTTCATAATATTCTTATTAAACAAAAAGTGATAGACGCCAATACAATTAACCCTCTTCCGAGAAAATCACCGATTGTTGACGAAAAAGCACTTGCAAAAGAGCAGGAAGAAGAAGCTCCAGATACAGAACAAGAACCTACTGAATCTATCGATGACGTATCGTCAGATACAACAGAAGATAAAGAAGAGAAAGAAGAAACAGATAATGCAGAAGCTTCTGAAAAAAAAGAAGAAAATAAAATCGATGCTATCTCTGAAGATGAGGAAGTTGTTAAAGACACAGAAGACACAGAAGACACAGAAGAC
>CAZADB010000062.1:0-3362 GCA_964483835.1 uncultured Candidatus Saccharibacteria bacterium | reverse complement strand
GCAAAGACGATTCGTGAGTGTCTTCTTATTTCGAAACAAGTCTATAGTTCACAACCAGGACTACCAATCTCTCTGTACCAAGACGCATTAGCCCAATTTGGATAACCACCCTCTACAGATATGCCACACCAACTTGTGTGTGAATCAGTTTCAAACTGGACGAGTAATGTGTACGCAGATGTATTCCCATGTCTAGCATATCTATAACCGTTGCTCGTATCTCCTCTTGTCGGGTCTAAAGGAAGAGAGGATATATAATTCGGAACAAGCTCAGTCAAAGAAGATGCCACTCTTGTGCCTGAATTGTGTGGAGGATATACACCGTCGTTTTCCAGCCAGTACATTTGTAAAGCTTTTTGCAGTTCTTTAATTTCACTAATTCGTTGCGCATCCCTCGCATTCTCCGTCGCCGTATTCAAACTCGCCAACACTACAGACGCCAAAACCCCAATAATAGCAATGACTACCAAAAGTTCAATGAGAGTGAAGCCTTTCTTGAGAGATAAAATTCTTCTATTTGCTGTTTGTGTTTTCATAGTTACTATTAGCCGTCTTGTTTATGGCATTCCTGACTCCATATAAAAAGTAGGATCTATAGCTTCAATATCCGCATCATCATTGCCAGAAATTACAATCAAAAATATAACCAACATAACGACAATAACCCCAATCATTACAATATTAGCTCCTCTAGCATCTTTTGCAAGACCTGATTTAATTATGAGCCCACTAATACCGGAAGGGTATTTTGTTTTAGGTAAGTACCTAGATGATTCCTCGTTAAATTCTACAGACATAATATATATATATATTTAATTAAGGCAACATTAATTAAATATATTATACACCATTTTCGCTCCAACAATATGTATTGTGTGTACAATTAGTTACTACCCCAGTCCGACAAAACTTAATTATTTCTTGAACTTAGGATACTTTGTTTGGACAAAATAGTGTGCTGTGGGTATACTCAGATACAATGCGATCGATATTTCTGTTGTTTAAAGGATTTGATATTTACTTAGTATCAGCAGCTTTGCTTCTTTCTGGTATGGGGCTGGTTACAATGTATTCTTTTCATGGAGATAATGTTTTCTTTGAGAGGCAGTTTTTATGGATACTTGTAGCCTTCTTCGTCATGTTGGTAGCATTGGTGCCAGATTATCGTTTTTTACGAACTGGAAATGTAACATTTATATTGTATATTTTCATTCTGTTTTTACTGGGCTTGGTTCTTATTATAGGAGAAATAACAATGGGTGCACAAAGTAGATTTGATTTAGGACTTTTCTCCCTACAACCTTCCGAGCCTGCAAAATTAATCCTTATTGTAGTTCTTGCAAAATATTTTTCTAAACGCCATGAACTAATTGGAGATTTTAAACATATTATTGTCTCAGGCATGTACGCCCTTCTGTTTTTTGGACTTGTGTTTATCCAGCCTGATTTTGGTTCGGCGGTCATTTTATTTCTTATTTGGTTTGGGATGGTGTTGGTGGCAGGTATTAAAATAAAACACGTATCAATAGTTTTTATTCTTGTTGCAGTTATATTTGGTGGTATGTGGCAATTTGCTTTTCATGATTATCAAAAAGACAGAATTGCAACTTTCTTAGACCCTTTATACGATATTCAGGGTGCTGGCTACAATGCATATCAATCAACTGTCGCAGTTGGATCAGGGCAATTGTTTGGCAAAGGCATCGGACACGGAACGCAGTCAAAACTGCATTATCTGCCAGAGTTTGAAACGGATTTTATTTTTGCCGCGTTTGCAGAAGAGTGGGGCATGTTTGGAGTGTTGGTGTTATTTGGATTATTTGGTGTTGTTATATGGCGATTATTATTACACGCGATACGCGCCGCAAGTAATTTTGAGAGACTATTTGCAACAGGTGTTGCGGTGTTTTTTGTTAGTCATTTTTTTATCCATATTGGAATGAATATTGGTCTCTTGCCTGTCACCGGCACAACGGTGCCATTTTTGAGTTACGGCGGAACTCATTTAGTCACGGAATTTCTAGGTATTGGTATTGTCATGGCAATGAGTCGTTATTCAAAAACTAAATACAACTCAACTGATTTATCAATATTGGAAGAATGAGTTTAGGTATTTAAGCAAAAGTACCTTACCTATGTATGTCTTTGTTTTTTTCTCAAAGGAGTGCAAAAGAGGGTGGGCTCGATCATAAATTTGCATTATTTTTGAATGTCTGTATAATTGTTGGCACGTGTTTATGAATTTTAAAGAAAATAAGCAATAGCGTCATTTATAAATTCATATGGATTTATGTGTCGCGAAAGCGGCTTTTTTCAACTAAAATTTTTAGAAATAACACGCGATATTTGACAACATCTGTTAGTTTAAGTCACACGAAAGTGTAAACTTATCTGTCGATGAGGTATGTAACAAAATGAAGTTTACTTTATTTTGTTACATACCTAGCGATAGTAAAATCGTTTACGATTTTGTGTGACCAAACAAATAGACGTTGTGTGGCATAGTGACCACACATCGCGAATAACTACAGGAACCCCGTTCTAGGATAGGGGTTCCGAAAAGTCCTACTTCGGAATCGACGCCAAGTAGGCAACCCAGCACCACTTTTTCCAAAAGCAAAAGTGATGCTGGGGAGGTAGTCTGCTGAGTAAAGACAATTTGTTGGCTTTGCCGCCAACTGGGTCTTTTCGTCCTTGGCAGACAATCAACGCTACTAGGAGCAGTGCATGAAATGCATTACTCTTGGTAGCAAGCAAACACATACCGAGTTTTGAAAGATTAGTATTTTCTTTCAAAACACTTTTCAAACGCGTAGATGCGTTTGAATACACTCAAAAAATTGTACAGCGGTGTACAGCATTCCCTATGGGAATGAAGGGTGTATGGTGGATGCCTAGGCTTTACAGAGCGATGAAGGACGTAGAATGGCTGCGATAAGTTCCGGCGAGGTGCCAATCAACCTTTGACCCGGAAATGTCCCAATGGGGAAACCCTACTGCTATCAGCAGTAACCTATGTATGTAGGAGCGAACGCAGGGAAGTGAAACATCTCAGTACCTGTAGGAATAGAAAGCAATATATGGAACTTTCGTTCTGGATCACACTTCCAGCACCACTTTTTGGTTTACGTTACAATATAAACATTATGTATGCAGTTTATGTTTTACAACATACAACAACTTCAGAAATTTATATTGGATATACCAATAATCTAATAGAGACGACTCAAAGAACATAACAGTTCGCATAATAAATCTACCCATCGAATTGATGATGAATGGATTTTGATATATGCGGAAGCATATCGTTCTAAACAAGATGCAACTAAACGTTAGGCACGACTAACACAACATGGTCGAGC
>CAZADB010000061.1:0-3428 GCA_964483835.1 uncultured Candidatus Saccharibacteria bacterium | reverse complement strand
ATGCACTGGCTGTAAGAATAATTACATCTACGCCATCAAGTTGAGTTGCGTGCATTCCTATCCATGATTGTATTTGATGTACAAACATATCAATTGCCAACTGAGCATCTGCATTACACATTACTTTTCTTTCAAGTAATTCACGAAAATCACTTACCCCTGCAATACCTTTGAATCCTGATTTCAAATATAAATATTTATATAGAAATTTGCTTTTTGATTTTTTCACTATAGTCAACGCTGTCACAACATCAGCAGACACGTCTCCTCCACGACTTCCCATAATCATACCGCTCACTGGCGAATATCCCATAGATGTATTAACACTCACGCCGTCTTTCAAAGCGACGGTACTTACACCACCTCCTATATGACACACAATTACTCTCGAGGGTATTATTTCAAATTTCTGCTCAAGTCTTCTGGAGATTGAAGAGTATGACAAGCCGTGATATCCAAAACGTTTTATGTCGTATGTTTTAGCATCTGTTTTTGGAATACTTATTGTACTTATATATTCTGGTATAGTTGAATGGAATGCACTGTCGGAAATTCCACATAATATTACATCTGGCAGTATTTTTGTTATCGTATGTATTTCTGATAATAATTCTGGGATATGCAAAGGTGCTACAGATTCTTTTTCTTTCAAGTTCTCTATGTATTGAGCATTGATGATTTTATGTGTAGTAAAGTATGTCCCTGGGGCAACAACTCTCAATCCAACAACAGTAATGTCAGAGGCATTAGAAACATATTTCTGCGAAACTAAATACTTAAGGACTTTTTCTACAGAGGATTCAAATTCTGTTTCTGTTACAGATTCTTCTGAGATTTTTACTCCATTTTGTGTGGTAATCATTATGTAGGCTTCTTGTAGTATTTCAAATACTACACAAACCAGACATACACTGTCTTTATAAAGAGCGTATTTTCGTGAAGTGCTACCAGGATTAACTATTAATATCACTGCCATTTCCAATTTGTTATTTCTTCTAAATCATTGCCGTGTTCAGTAATAAAAACGCGATGATTTGATAGTTTCTCTTCATATTTTTTTACTAATTTATTTTTTTGGGCAACTGTGATAACTCCCTGTTCCTCTGCAACCGAAAAAGCTTTTATTGCTAAATTAAATCTGTCTACTTTGTTTCTTACCATCATATCAAATGGTGTAGTTGTAGAGCCTGATTCTTCATACCCATGTATGTCAAACCGCACAGCACTCACACCATAGTCAAATAAAATTTGTTTAATAGTTTGAGGATAGCCATGAAAATTAATTAATACCGGCTTGTTGGAAGTAAAGTAATAATCAATATCATGTCTTAAAATCTTGCACCCAGTGTGACCCATTCCCAATGCAGAAAGTGAAGTTATGTTTACAAACCTCAACTTCATTTTTGGAATTTCTTTTTTTATTACTTGTATTACTGCAAGAGTTTCTTGTGTTAGATAGTCACCTACAGCAGAAAATACCATATGAGGATCATCATCACTAGCAAAATCCCATATGTTTATTCCTTCACGCAGATCTTCCTCTGCTTGTTTTGTAGTACGCCAACATGGCAGGGGGCGTTTGCCCACCACCATCACATTGATTTCTTTTTTAGACGCCATCATTTGTCGCAATACTGCAATTGCAGTATTTGCATCAGCAGGAAAATAGACATTACTAAAACACCCTTGTCTTTGAAGTACGCTATCTATAAATCCTGGATTTTGATGAGAAAATCCGTTGTGTTCTTGTCTCCAGCCAGATGATGTTAAAATATAGTTTGCCGAAGGAATGTCCCCACGCCATGATACATTTCTTGAAATATGTAAGAATTTTGCATACTGATCAACCATACTTGAAATAATTTGTGCAAAAGCTTCATATGATACAAAAAACGCATGCCGTCCAGTAATCACATACCCTTGCAATAATCCTTGCAGACTATGTTCTGAAAGCATCTCTAACACTCGACCATCCCACGCCATGTCCTTGTCCCATTCTTTGTGTGGCCAGACAAATGCGCGTTTGGTGACTTGAAAGACGTCTGCTAGTTTGTTGGAATATGTTTCATCTGGTGACATCAGTCGGAAGTTGCGATTTGTTTCATTTGCTTTAATCACGTCACGCATGTATTCGCCTATTTTTTTCATAGAACTTACTTCTGGTGCATTTGGATCATCTATAACAGATTCAGACGAATAAATAGGATCGGTTATCTCTGGCAATGTAAGCGTTTTGCACACCGCGTCTCCGCCCATGGTGTGGGGATTATCTCCCATCCGTCTGTCTGGTCGTGGTACAAGAGATTCAATATCAGCATCAAATTGTGTACCATCAAAAAGCTCGTTAAATTTATATGAACGTAACCACTCTTCAAGTTGTTTAAGTTGACCTTTGTCTGTTCTTGCTTCACTTGCTATTACCTGATGAGAGTAGTGATTGTCCTCAATTTTATCTTCGTTTATATATTTGATTGAATTCCACCCTTTTGGTGTTCTCAGGATAATCATAGGCCATTTTGGATTTTGAGTCAGGGTGCCTTCTCTTGCACAATGCTGTGTAAATTGAATAGATGAAATAGACTTATCTATAATATCTTGCATACGCGCATGAACGTCTTTTTCTGTATAGGCATCTACAATCTGTGGCTCATAACCATATCCTTTGAATAGATTAAACAATTCTTCATCACTCATTCGTCCAAATAATGTGGGTCCAGAAATCTTATACCCATTTAGATGTAAGATAGGAAGCACCGCACCATTGGTTGCTGGGTCTATAAGTTTATTTATATGCCATGCTGTGGCAGCTGGTCCTGTCTCTGCTTCGCCATCACCTATTAAACATGCTGTAATTAAATTCGGATTATCTAAAATAGATCCAAAAGATGTCGATAAAGAATATCCCAATTCTCCTCCTTCTAGAATAACACCGGGTGCTTCTGGATTACTGTGACTGGGAAAACCATAAGGCCAACTAAATTTGTGTGACATGTTTGCAATACCTGCTGATGTTTTTGGTGCATCGGGGTAATATTTTGTGAGCGACCCCTCTAAAAACAAATTAGATTGTATTGCGGGAAAGCCGTGACCTGGACCAAGAACAAATATCATATTTAAATCGTGGGAAATAATCGCACGATTAAGATGTGCATATGTAAAATTGATACCAGGACACGTACCCCAATGTCCAAGCAGACGTTCTTTAATATGTTTGGGCTCCAGTGGTTTTTCTAATAAATAATTATCTTTCAAGTATATTTGAATTGCTGATAAATAATTTGTCGCGCGCACGAATTTTTTAAGCTGTCTACTCATGGTGTCTATTATACAACATTGTGATAAGTAATAAATTTGTTTATCCCATTGATATAATCTAAACCAATCTTGCACAAGTGTTTAGACACTTTCTCATAGCTACGCCTGGCAAA
>CAZADB010000060.1:0-3441 GCA_964483835.1 uncultured Candidatus Saccharibacteria bacterium | reverse complement strand
AGAAAGTGTCTAAACACTTTCGCAAGTGGTTGTCGATAACTAACGTAGTCTGACTTCTCTATTTATTTGAATTTTTATTTAGAGTGTAGTTGCTATGTTTCTATACTTCCATAAGCCCGTTAGATTTGAAAAGATTATATAACGTATCAATTTTTTGTTTGCTTATATTTCTTCTATGATATTCATCTTCGGAAGTTGTTTGCTTTTGGAAAAAATCTTCAGGTGTTTTGTATTTAGATATAAATTCTTCTACAGTCATGTCGTCAATATTTTTCCAATTTGAAAAAATGGCTGTATCACTGTTGGCATACCCTGCCCCTACATCGCCTTTTTGCCTTAGTTCATTATTAAAACGTTGGGAAAATTCCTTGAGAGTAGATTTCAACATATCCTCTTTTTCAAATGGCAGCCTTATCATAGATGGAATACCTGGTGATATTTTCTCATTCATACTATTTATTATACCCCATGTGTGAGTTTAGACAGATTGATTCAAACCATACCCCGTCAGCTTGCTGCGGGGATAAACCAAAGGAAAGTTTGAAAACCTTGGTTTTCAAATAAATATAGGGCGGAGCACAGAAAGATACCCCGCCGAATGAACGTAGCGATAGCGCAGTGAAAGAGGGGAATGCTTGCATCGGGGAGTTTCATTATCATCAATCTTATGTTGCACCTCCATATTTGTGTTTGCAATTAACGTTTTGTAAGAATAGTGCGTTTGTAAGTGTCTAGATGTTCAAGTGCTATTCCTGTTCCTTTTGCAACACAAAATAAAGCCTGATCGGCTAAACTGGCTTTTACACCTGTGCGTCTTTTTATAAGTTCTGGGAAATTACGCAATCCAGAAGTTCCTCCAGTCATGATAATACCACCATCTATAATATCCGAAGCAAGCTCTGGTGGAGTTTCTTGAAAGACATCTTTTATTGCCTTTATCATTTCTTTCAATTCTGGAGAAATCGCACGAACAATTTCGTTTGTTTTAATATCAGACGTGCGGGGTAATCCAGACAGAACATCAAGCCCTTTAATGTTCATAAATAATTCTTCTTCAAGAGGTAATGCGGATCCGATTTGTATTTTAATATCTTCTGCTGTCTTTTCTCCAATGGCTAGATTTTTATTCTTTTTTACATATGAAATAATTGCTGCGTCAATACGATTTCCCGCGCACTTCACTGAATTAGATGAAACAATGCCTCCAAGAGATATAACTGCGGCATCAATAGTACCTCCTCCAATATCTACAATCATGTGTCCTTTAGGTTCATATATAGGAACTCCAGCTCCAATAGCTGCTAAAATGGGTTCTTTGACTACGTAGGCATTTTTAGCTCCGGCTTTTGCTGCGGCTTCTACTACCGCGCGTTTTTCAGTAGAAGATACGCCAGCTGGAACGGAAATCATTACTTCAGGACGCATTATGTTGTACTTTCCTAATGCCTTCTTCATAAAATATCGCAACATCGCCTCGGTCACACGATAATCAGCGATTACTCCATCTTTCATTGGTCTATAGGCACGTATACTGTCAGGAGTTCGTCCAATCATTTGTTTTGCTTCTGATCCTATTGCAAGCACTTTATTATCATCAGATACTGCAACTACCGATGGTTCGTTCAGAACAATACCTACACCAGGAACAAACACCAATACACTGGTTGTACCTAGATCAATTCCTAATTTTGGCGAAAATAAAGAAAACATAATTTTTAATACTATATTGTTTTAGACAAAATGAAAGTAGCATGAGTGACAGAATAGCTGTTGAAACTAATCCAGATGCATATTGTGTATGTTGTCTACATACTTTTTCTGCTTTGCGTTAATTTTTCTGGCTTGCTTTTAGTAATTAAAACAGTGTGTTCCATATGAGCAGATAGCGAACCGTCTTGGGTGACAGCAGTGTATCCATCAGGCAATACCATAACATCTTTTCCTCCAAGTGTAATCATGGGCTCTATTGCTATAACCATTCCAGACGCAAGCAAAGCTCCTTTTTCTTTTGTCTTAAAGTTCGGTATCTGTGGATCTTCGTGCAAATCATACCCAACTCCATGACCACAAAATGTCTCAACAATACTAAATTTTTTTGGTACTACTTTCTCAATAGCTATACCTATATCACGCACATAGCTTCCTGCTTTTGCAGCTTTAATTCCCGCATCAAGTGCTTTTTGTGTGACATGAATAAGCTGACGAGCGTCTTTGGAAATTGAGCCCACACCAACCGTCCTTGCGGAATCTAAAACAAGACCTTTATATCCTATCACCACATCGATACTTACAACATCTCCATCTGTGAAAGTTTCTGGATTTTCATTTGGAATACCGTGTACCACCACATCATTAATAGACACACATGTCGCTGCAGGATATGGGCGAGGAGCAAATTTAGCATGGTACCCAAGTATCATAGGAGACACTCCATATTCTTCCATAAGTTGCATTGCTCTATCGTCCACATCTAATGTCGTAGCACCATCAATTATCTCTTTTTCAAGCAGGTCTAAAATATCGGCTAAAATTAACCCTCCCTCTTTTAATAATTTAATATCTTCAGGTGTTTTGATAGTAATCCCCATATATATTATTATAACGCATATAAACCATCTAGCATTCCACAAAACCCATATTTATGTTAGTCAGACTGCTCTGGGCTGTAACTGATTTTTATAAACCTATGGAGTATTTGATTTGCAAATGCACATCTTCAATGGTGTTTGTGCCGTCAATATCATAAACTGTCACATTCGCAGCAACACGATAATATTCCATAACTGGTAACGTGTCTTCACGATACCATCGCAATCGTTCTTCTATTGAATCTTCCGTATCATCTTTTCTTGCTCGTGCTTTCATTCGTTGGCGCACTACATCTTCGGGAGTTTCAATATTAATAATAATGATATTCTCACGTTGAAAAAAAACAAACGCGTCTTCTAAGTCAGGAATTTGTCCTACAGTTCTTGGAAAGCCGTCAATCAACAGATGGCTTTTTGGATCTAGGTGATTAATCATTGCTTGACCCCACAAAACAGAACTTAAAAAATCTGGTTGCAATTGTCCAGAAGACATTGTGTCTGCCACTTTATTTTCTGCATAGGTTTCTTGTGAAGCTGCTAGTGCACGAAACCTTCTACCTGTCTGTATATCTACAACACGACGATGATCGTTTTCTTCTAATGCTGTTTTAAGTTGTGCAATCTGTGTACCTTTCCCACTTCCTTGTGGTCCAATAAAAATAATTGTTTTAGGTTGCATACCACAATAGTGTACAGACGTTAATCAAAAACACAAGAGAAAGTATTCTGTAGAGAGCATTATCTTTACCAACATTTAATAGTTGATAGTGTCAGGCGAAATTGCTTCCAGTGTGGAAAGAAAGTGCCTACGCACTTTCTTTCCACACTGGAACTGTTCAGGTTGTATGATATT
>CAZADB010000059.1:0-3459 GCA_964483835.1 uncultured Candidatus Saccharibacteria bacterium | reverse complement strand
GGGGAGTTTCATTTGTTAAATTGTTAAAATAGTGTGTTTTTGGGTATATGTTGTATAATTTTAGATGTTAAAAACTTTATAAAAATACGATGCTTGATATTAAATTCATTAGAGACAATTTGGATGTTGTTAAAATGGCTGCAAAAAAGAAGTTGATTACAATTGATTTAGACAGGTTAATTACGCTTGATGATTCACGTAAAAAACTCATGACTTCACTTGAAGCGCACAAAGCCGAACAAAATAATGTCTCAAAAGATATCGCTGTGGCTCCTGATAACATTATTCGCAAACAGCTGATTTCTGATATGACTGAAGTAAAAGAATTGATGCAAAAAGAAGAAGTCGAATTAAAGACCGTCTTAACAGAATGGCAGTCATTAATGTTGCAGGTTCCAAACATTCCTGATATGTCAGTTCCTGATGGGCATAGTGACGCAGATAATGTAGAAATAAAAACATGGGGAGAAAAACCTCAGTTCACGTTTACTCCAAAAGACCACGTTGCAATAATGACTAATCTTGAAATGGTTAATTTTGACAGGGGAGTCAAAGTTCATGGATTTCGCGGATATTATTTAATTGGGGACGGAGCGCGATTATCATGGGCTATTTGGAATTATGCGAATGATTTTTTTCAAGACAAAGGTTTTGTTCCCATGTTGGTGCCGACTATTGTTCGCAAAAGTAATTTATACGGAACAGGACATTTGCCAAACAATACGGAAGATGTTTTTCACACACAAGATGAAGATTATTTAATTGGAACATCAGAGATTTCTGTGATGGGATATTACGCCGATGAGGTTATTGAAAAAAGTAAATTTCCAATTAAACACCTTGCATTTTCTCCTTGCTATAGACGCGAAGCAGGCAGTCACGGTAAAGACACCAAAGGTCTTATAAGAGTGCATGAATTCTTTAAGCTTGAGCAGGTATTGTTGTGTGAAGCTTCCCACGTAAAGTCAGTGGAATTACATGAAGAAATAAACAGAAATACTGAAGAATTTATTGAGTCACTTGGTATTCCATACAGGACTGTTATTAATTGCGGAGGAGATCTTGGACAAGGTCAGGTTAAAAAATATGATATCGAACTATGGGTTCCAATGGAAGAGAAATACAGAGAAATAAGCTCTGCTTCGTATTTTCTTGATTTTCAAAGCAGACGGTTTAATATCCGATATAGAGATGAGGAAGGAAAAATGAAATACGCTCATTCATTAAACAGCACAGCAATTCCAACCCCCCGAATTTTAGTGTCTTTAATTGAAAACTTTCAACAGGCAGACGGTTCTGTACAAATTCCAAAACCACTACAACAGTACATGAAAGGTCTGGAGATTATAAATTAAAACAATACTTTGCTTTTTTATTCCCATAATTTATTCCCAAAAAATACCCTGGGAGTGAGTCCGTGGGTTTTTCATTCGTTACGACACTCCGTTTTTGAAATTCAAGCTTACGAAAGTATCACATGTTATTTATATGATAGGGTATAATCTATATACATCTAAACTACATATTTCCAATGAATTTTCATATAATCACTTTATTTCCAGATGTTTGTAAAATGTACACTGACATGTCTGTTCTTGGGCGTGCGCAAAAAACTAATAAAGGAAAGGGTTCGAAAGTTCGTGGCAAAAAGATTGTTGTGAATTATTATAATCCTCGAGATTATACAAACAATAAACAGAGAAAAGCAGATGATAGACCATATGGAGGTGGACCTGGGATGGTGATGTGTGCTGAGCCTGTCATACGAGCATGGAATAAAGCAGTGGGAAGAAAAACAAAAGCACTCAAAGCAAAGAAAGTAAAAACACTAATTATGTCACCCAGAGGCAAATTATTTACCAACACAATGGCAAAAAATCTATCCAAGAAGTATGACCATATTGTACTTATAGCTGGACGGTATGAGGGTATAGATTATCGAGTGAATAAAGCCCTTCATGCCCAAGAGGTTAGCATCGGTGATTATGTGATTACTGGAGGAGAATTACCAGCATTATCTATTATCGATGCAGTGTCCAGACAGATACCTGGAGTGCTCGGTACGTTTGATTCTTTAGAAGATGAAAGAATTACAAAAGGCAAAGTATACACTCGACCATCTGAAATTGAATATAGAAGTAAAAAATATAAAGTTCCAACAGTGTTGCTGAAAGGAAATCACAAAGATATAGATGCATGGCGATCAGCCTGATGTATCTTGTATCTAATACCGCAGGAATGCAAAAGAAGGTGGGCTCGATCATGTTGTTGCTTTTTTATAAAACAAGAGTATAATTACTAGTATCATTCGCCTGAAAAGGTGTTTTTTAATTATAAAATACCATATCGAAACTTTCGTTTTGTGTTTGTTATGATATTAGGTATAGTGATGTGACAGCATGATTAGAGTTAAATTTATACACAATATTTTATCATTAATAATTATTAAATTATGAGCAGAATTCTGAATTATTTTCGTGACACTATTTCTGAGATGAAGCATGTGAAGTGGCCAACGCAAATACAGGCATTTTCCTACACAGCACTGGTTATTGCAATTTCAGCACTTGTTGCTGTATATATTGGTTTGATTGATCACTTGTTTACTCAAATTCTGAATCTTTTTATTAGTTAGTATTGATTAAATACATTTAGTATGGCAAAACAACACACAGATGGAGAGCGACATTGGTATGTTATTCATACATATTCTGGATATGAAAATGCAGTGGAGCGTAATTTAAGGCAACGTATTGATTCGTTAGGAATGAACGATAAGATTTTTAATGTGGTTGTACCAACAGAAAAAAAAGTTCGTGTAAAAGGAGGCAAAAGAGTAACAGAAGAAGAAAAAATGTACCCCGGATACGTTTTGGTTGAAATGATTGTAGATGATGATTCATGGTTTATTGTGCGTAATACACCCAGAGTTACAGGATTCATAGGTAGCGGAACCCAGCCTATTCCTCTAGCTCCACACGAGTACGAAGAATTGGTTAAGTTGATGGATAATGAAACAGTAAAGCATAAAGTAGATTTTGAAACAGATGATATTGTTATGATTATTGATGGACCTTTCAAGGATTTAGAAGGAAAAGTGGGAGAAGTAGATGAGATAACTGGAAAAGTTAAAGTTCTTGTAAGTATGTTTGGACGGGAAACTCCCGTAGAATTAGACTTCCTCCAAATTGTGAAGGTCTAAAATCAGCACGTCTGCTTTGTCAGGCTACAGTAAAATATCATTCACCGTACCACCAAGTACGGCTCACGTTATTTTCTTTGCCCTCCACACATCCGCACCAATTTTAAACCTCCACACGTTTGCAATTAAAGCAATTTTAAACTTTTACTTAGTCTTGGATAAGCAAAAAACCTTTCAATCGATTGAAAGGTTTTTTGTTGCTCAGGCGGCATCGAAGAATCTGCCTTTTCGAGCCGGGCGAAGCAATCCAGGAAGTC
>CAZADB010000058.1:0-3598 GCA_964483835.1 uncultured Candidatus Saccharibacteria bacterium | reverse complement strand
AAATATCATACAACCTGAACAGTTCCAGTGTGGAAAGAAAGTGTCTAAACACTTTTGCAAGAGTTATTTAGATTTTATGAACTTGTGAATAAAATCAAATAACTGTACAGTTCCGGTTTGGAATCAGTCCAGAGTCGTTGTAATATATACAAACGCAAACTTTTGTTACACACGGACGTTATATATGCAGACCGCTGGATTGCTTCGTTTCATTCGCAAAGACAATCTTTATTGTGAATAACTTCTGCTGGATAATAATATTGTATAGTAATATAAGTATTATATGACACTACTGTGCAAATCAACAGATAACAAAACTCATTCTAAAAATATAATACAGTTAGATGTGGATATATGTCAAACCAATACTGAGATTATTATTTATGCACAGGCACACGGATTGGACGTGAAAGATGTGAATGTTTATATTGAAGGTAATGCCGATACTGTTGTTATTGAAGGAGTAAGACGACGTCCTGAAATTCTAGAGATCACTAATCTGAAGTCAGGGGGTGATTTTTTCACTGAGGAATGTCTTTGGGGGGATTTTTATAGATGCGTTATTCTTCCACAGCCTATTAATATTGAACATGCATCAGCCGAGATAAATCATGGAGTTTTGATATTAAAATTACCATTACTTAAATCCAAAGAAACACTAAAGCCACACACAAGTAAAGTCAAAAAACGAAACAAAATCTAAACTGCTTTATAATTCAGACATTAACAAATCCTGCAAAGACGATGATGCAAAAGAATGGTTCTTTTATGTGATTATCAACGTGATAGATATTTTATATATTGAAATAGTGTATTATAGAGTGTATGGAAATATTAATTATTTTGATGGTCATGATTCAAGCAATGGCAGTATCTTTAGGGTTTGGAGTTTCAACATTAACGATAATACATTTTTTTGTAGCATTAAGAGACGGTAAAATAACGGGGGAAGAAAGACGACTTATAGGTATTAACTATATTGTTTTAAGGGTAGGGATGGTGCTGATTTTACTTACAACATTAACTTTAACCTTTATTGGTTATTTACATTTCGGAGTTGGATATTTTGATCCATACGTATTAGGTTTTTGGGTTCTTATTTTTGTTCTGTTTATAAACGCGATACTTATGACGGTGCATATAGTTCCTTTAACTATAGGCCCTGCGATTCAGGCGGCTTCATGGTATACAATGGGTATATTTATCACACTACCTTCTGTTGGTCTAGATAATTTTAGCTTTCATCAATTTGCTATTGGATACGCAATTATGATTATTATTTTTGCTATAGTGGTGTATGGAATGCTGGCAATTCTTAAAAAACTCCAGCAAAAAGATAAATAATTTTATTTAACTGGCTCACGTAATTAATTTAATGAGTGCACACAGAATTGCATGTTGGATAAAAAATTTGAAATAACTACATACAAAACTCCGTCTGGTGATCAGCCACAGGCAATTAAGAAGCTAGTTGCTGGCATTAAAGATGGGATTAACCACCAGACGCTTTTTGGTGTAACAGGATCAGGAAAAACATTTACTGTTGCAAATGTTATTCATCAAATTCAAAAACCCACACTTGTTATTGCTCATAATAAAACCCTAGCTGCACAACTGGCGCAGGAATATAAAGATTTTTTTCCTAATAATGAGGTGCATTATTTTGTGTCGTATTATGACTATTATCAACCAGAAGCATACATGTCGGTATCCGACACATACATAGAAAAAGAGTCCCAAATAAACGAAGAAATTAACAGGTTGCGACACGCATCAACCCAAGCTCTGCTAACACGAAGCGATGTAATAATTGTGGCTTCCGTTTCTTGTATTTATGGTCTAGGCTCACCCGAGCAATACAAAAAAGTATATAAAAAAATTAAGACTGGATACAACGCAACACGAACACAGATGATGAGAATACTTGTTGATATGTATTTTAATCGCACAAATGCTGATTTACAGCCAGCAATGTTTCGTGCGGTAGGTAATACCGTGGAAGTTATGCCAACAAATCAGCGAGTAATTTACAGAATAGCATTTACTGATAATCATGTGTCATTAATTACTAAGATTGATCCTGTTTCCAGAAAAATAATTACAGATGTAGACGTTCTTTTTTTATTTCCTGCAAAACATTTCGTTACTCCAGAAGATGAAAAAGACAGGGCTGTTGCTGATATTAAAAAAGAACTAACTCTGCAATTAAAGAAATTCAAAAAAGAGGAGAAATTACTTGAGTATGAACGATTAAAACGTCGAACTGACAATGACTTAGCTCTTATGAAAGAAGTTGGTTTTTGTGCGGGGATAGAAAATTATTCCAGACATTTTGATGGCAGGTTGCCCAATGAAGCCCCGTACACACTTCTTTCCTATTTCCCACATAAAGAAGACGGATCGCCTGATTTCCTTACTGTTATTGATGAGTCTCATGTTGCAGTTCCTCAAATACGAGGAATGTATGCTGCCGATAGATCCAGAAAAGAAAATCTTGTTGAATATGGTTTTCGTTTACCTAGTGCTGTTGATAACCGACCGTTAAATTTTACTGAGTTTGAGCAACGTGTTGGGCATGTTATTTACACATCTGCCACTCCAGGAAAATACGAACTTGAAAAAGTTGAGTCAGATAAAGGTCAAATAATTGAGCAGATTATTCGACCGACAGGACTTGTTGATCCTGAGATAGACATACGTCCCATTAACCAAAAAGGAACATACGAAGGTCAGATAAAAGATTTTATAAAAGAAGCTGAGAAGATTATCGTCAGAAACGCACGTGTGCTTGTAACTACTCTTACGAAGAAAATGGCAGAAGACTTGACTGATTTTCTAGAAGAACAACATATAAAGACAGCGTATATCCATAGTGATGTTGACACTATAGAACGAATTGAGATTTTAACTGATTTTCGCAGAGGGAAATTTGATTGTCTTGTTGGGGTAAATCTTTTGCGAGAAGGTCTTGATTTACCAGAAGTAGAACTTGTTGCTATTTTAGATGCTGATAAGGCTGGGTTTTTACGTAGTGAAACTGCATTAATACAAACAATAGGTAGAGCCGCACGAAACGTAAACGGCAGAGTTGTTTTGTATGCAGATGAGATGACAACAGCGTTACATTATGCTGTTGACGAAACAAATCGCAGACGTGCACTACAACAAGCTCACAACAAGAAGCACAACATCACGCCCACAAGTATCAAAAAAGAGATTAAGTCTATAACAGATCAGATGCGTACACAGCACGACGAAACTGTTGAAAATCTTCTGAAAGTAGATTTAGAATTATACAAAAAAAATCCTGTAAAAACCCGAAAAGAGAAAGAAAAACAACTGGAGTATGCAGTATCAATACTTGATTTTGAAACAGCTGCAATACTACGCGACGAACTAATTTTTTTCACAAAATACGACACAAGTAAAAACAAAAAATAATAAGTTAGTCAGACTAACCTAATTATAAATCAAGAGCAGTAAGACTGCTCTTGAGATTGAGTTAGTCTGACTACGTTAATTATGTGTACGTTATACTCAGTGCTTAGATTAAAGCTTGAACCTTACAGGTTCTGTACACCTTGTCGATATTTTCACT
>CAZADB010000057.1:0-3667 GCA_964483835.1 uncultured Candidatus Saccharibacteria bacterium | reverse complement strand
GGAACTCGTACAGTTACTTGTGCTGATTCTGTTATTGTAAACACACCTACACCCGAAATATTCTCATGTCAAAATAATGTGACCTTTACTGCCAGCCCAACGTCGCTTCCACGAGGTGGAGGAAATGTTGACTTTGCATGGACAGTTGCTGACGCAGATTCAATATCTATATCAGGACTTACTTCAACGTCACGCTCAGGAACTGAGTCGGTGAATGTAACCTCAAGTAATACCTTTACACTTACAGCAATAAAAGCAGGATTTACTACAATCCAATGTCCTGTCGCAATACATGTTGATACAGGAGGCGGGCGTTCTTCAAGACCGCGATGTGATCTTTATATCTCAGACAGTAAGATTAGCAAAGGGCAGGAGATTACTCTTACATGGAATACATCTCGAGCACGAGATGTAATTATTACAGACAGTCACGGGGATACACTCCTGGAAACTGATGATAAAGATAAATTTGATGGAGAGATGACAATCAAGCCAACAAAAGATACAGTATTTACCCTTGTTGCAAAAAGAGGAAGCCGAGAACGTACTTGTGACGTGGAAGTCATAGTAACAAATAATATTACTGTGTTGGAAACAAGAACACATACACCGACAATGGCAGGTATTGCTCTTACATCAATTCCACATACTGGTTTTGAAGCTGGTCCTATGTTGACATTTATTTTCTACTTACTACTTACTATATGGGGACTGTTTGTGGCTTACGTGATTGTAATCCGATTACAATCAAAATCGAATTTGTCTGTTGTGGACGTGTCTTCAGATGGAAATGTTGATATTTTTGACAATGATACATTTGTGGATAATACAAATAAAGTAGAATTACCTACAGCGGATGGGTATATTAATTTATCCACCATGACTACTACAACTGATTTACCTATTGCCGACGTGCCTCATCCACCTTCGGCAATTGCAAATAATCCAGTTGTTGGATATTCACCACAAACAGAAAATGTCTATATGGAAGACCCTATGGAAAATAATGTAGAAATTGATGAATCTATGGAGATGACTAATATTGAAAACATAGCTCATTCTAACAAGGTACTTATGTCATCTGATGCAATGAGGTTCTTCATTAATTCAACAAAAGCTTCAGAACGTAATGACAAACTTGATACAGTCATTCAAAATGCAAAAGCATCATTTCCAAATGAGGATGGTTGGGTATCTCTGAATCTAGACCGAATTGAAGCAATAAGTTCTGATGCTGACGCAAAAAAACAAGTCAAAACACAAACTAATCCAATTACAGGTGGATCTCTTGCAGAAGCAATTGTGAGCAAAAATATCGTTGCTGCTTATCAAATGATCACAAGCAGACCAATGGTTGCTCTTGTGGATGCTGTATCTGATTTGGATGCAGTTTATCGAGGACGAAAAGGTGCAGATGTTTCTGTGTCAGACATGCTTACAAGAGAATCTGAAAAACTCACTGATATGCAATTGGAAAATGTTATTAAAGAGCTCACAAATGCAATTGACGGAACATATACCAATGAAACCAGTTCAGTTAAAATGGCAGTACTGAAAGCAGTCAAAGCTATATCTTAAATAAATCTGTTGAATGGTGTTCAGTGTTCAGAATATGAAAAAATCCCCTTTGGGGATTTTTTCATATTCTAATACCGTCTCTACATCGAAGATATTTTAAAATATAGAAGATTGCAATATTGATAATATTCCCCATATACCAAACATAAAGACTAAACCTATCACTCCTGCAACTGCAATATCTTTACCTTTTTTAATAGCCCCTTCATCTCCAACATTGATAATCCACCCATTAATAACCCCCCATACAATTACAATAAATGTAAGAGCGAACACCAGAGGCACCAGTAATGCAATTAGACCTATCAGAACTTCTACTACATCTTTAAAATTAGTCATATAATTATTACCCGGTTATGTCAGTTACCGTTCCTGTTATTACCGTAAGTAGAACATTTGCTCCTAGTATAAGCACGCCTCCTATAATAGCGTACAAAAGAGCCATGTGTGCCTTGCCAATAGTTTCTGCATTACCCCTAGCGGACACATATAAAAATCCAGAATAAATAATAAAAAAAACAATGAATGGTATCGCAAACACTAATAAGATATCAATAATAGCTTGAAAAAGTGCCGGAATAGAGCTAATGCTCGGGTCTAGAGGGTTTCTTATAGTCACAGTCTCTGTTGATGCTGACACAGAATATATTGGTAACGTAATATACGCAAAATATAGTCCGAGAAATTTATTTTGCAAATTTTTTATATTTAAGAGATTCAGTGCCTTTCCTTGTAATCTTGAAAAAGACATAATACTAATATTCTAAAATTAAACGCCCTACAGCATCATTGACCGCTCTTACTATTGTGGCACGGTTTGATACAACATCCTCTATCATTCTTGTGAATATATTTAATGAAGCTGACGGGTTAGGATTAAGCCACGAACGAGCGATTAAAGCGCTTGATAATATAGCTGACCGATACGGATCTATGTCTCCAGCTGAAATGATGTCACGTCTAACTGAAGCAAGATTAAGACCGCGCGTTAATTCGTCAACATTCTCTGATGACGTAATTGTGCCAGCTGCGGCAAATGCGCCTTGCGCATTTGCCGTAGCTCGCACAATTGCAAACCCATAAAATTTACCGTAGGTTCGCAAGGCAGTAGCAGCTCCTCCTTGCGGGACTGATGTAATATCAAAATTCAAATTAGGATTCTTTCTGTTGATATTTTCTGCCTCAGATCCAAAACCAAAATAAAGTGCTAAATCCCCGCTAATGAACATGTCTTTATCTTGTGGAAGTGCGCGGTTCCATGAATACACAGGGCTGTTGGGATTACTAAAATCAGTAAAGAATTTTACTGCCGCCTCCATCGGAGCGCGAGCACCCTGAACAACTGATTCATTGAGATTAATCACATAACCACGCTCATTCTCGCTGACCATCTTACTGCCTGATTGTAATGCTAGAAGAATTAATGTCTCTTTTGCATGAGTGACATTACGAATTTCTCCAAAAGCAATAGCACTTTGAGAGATATCTCTACTAGAATCGTCAATGGTTAGAGTTGGAGCTATATTTGCAACAATATCTTCCCATGTTTGAGGAGGTCTGGCTATAGCATGAGAGGCAAACAAATCACGATTCCAATACATCATCATCGGATCAACCGCAAATGGCAATGCATATATACCATCACGCATCGCAAATATTTCTGCCCCGTCTATATACGTGGTTCTAAAGTCACGCATAGGCAATGATGTATATGGTATAGCTAATAACTTTGTACGATGTTTCACAAGCTTATCTGCAGAAAGTATAATTAAATCAGGCGAACGTCCTTCTGCTATGGCGTGCAATAGCTCATTATCAAAATCTCGTTCATCTATTGAATAATATCGAACTACACTAAACGCATCGTCTTTTTGAGTAATGTTACGAAATAATGTATCAAAAACATCGTGCTCAAATGTGCCCCAGATAACCACCTCATTACCGTAAGTCATCTGTTCTGAAGAGACTGATGATGTATGTCCACTTAGTAAAATAATAGACACAACAGATACAATCCCAAAACCACCTAATAAAAATATTTGAAACGGTCGTAAACTCATCTTATTATAATCATAACACTAAATAAACC
>CAZADB010000056.1:0-3813 GCA_964483835.1 uncultured Candidatus Saccharibacteria bacterium | reverse complement strand
TTTTGATTTAACGAGCGTAGCTTACAACTCTTGTCTCACGTATTACATGTACTTTGATTTCCCCTGGGTAGCGTAGTTGGGCTTCAATAGTCGTGGCGATGGTGCGCGCCAGTGTGTTGCTTTCAAAATCAGTTAGTTTTTTTGGATTTACCAATACACGTATCTCTCGACCTGCAGAAATAGCAAATGCTTTTTCTACACCATCAAGTTCTGTTGCTATTGCCTCAAGCTCAGTTAGGCGCTTGATGTAATTTTCAATTGAATCTCTACGTGCTCCAGGACGCGCACCAGAAAGTGCATCGGTTACTTGTACAATAATCGATTCAGGTGTTTCGTATGGGTATTCTTCATGGTGTGCCCGCATTGCGAGGATAACCTGCTCGTCGACATTGAATTTTTGAAGGATACGAATTCCTATTTCGACATGTGTACCTTGCACCTCATGACTTACAGCTTTACCTATATCGTGCAATAGTGCGCCGGCACGTGCTACTGCCACATTGGCACCAATTTCTTCTGCAATAATGCTCGACATCTGTGCCATTTCAACAGAATGCCATAATACATTTTGTCCATAACTAGTTCGAAAATTCAGACGTCCAAGTATGGTCAAAAGATCAGGGTGCAGGTTGGGTACTCCTGCTTCAAACGCTGCTTTGTCACCGACTTTACGAACCATTGCTGCTGTTTCTTTTCTGGCAGATTCAACCATTTCTTCAATTTTTGCTGGCTGGATACGACCGTCTTTTAGAAGTGCTTCAAGAGCAACTCGTGCTATTTCTCGTCGGATTGGATCAAATGAAGAAAGTGTGATGTATCCTGGCGTATCATCTATAAGAACATCTACACCAGTCAATCGCTCAAATGTACGCACATTTCGACCTTCGCGTCCTATCACTTTTCCTTTCATGTCCTCACTAGGGATTTCTACGTTGGAAGTCATAACACTAATATTCATGTTATTGCCCATGCGATGAATGGCAGATAATAGTAGGTTTTGTGCTTTTGCTTCGTATGCCTCGTCGCCTGCTCTATTTATTTTTGTGATACGTGCAAGAATATCTTCTTCTCTCTGAGATTGAATTTTTGTTATTATTTTTTCAAACGCTTCTTCTTTGGATATTTCTGCAATTTCTTCAAGTTTTGTGTCTATTTCGAATTTGCGATCATCTAATTTGTCTTTGATTTCCTTTATGTGATCAATTTTATTTCGTATATTGTCTTTTTCTGAATCAATCGAAATTTGTCTTGTGTCAAGAAGCTCCTCCTTTTTTATAAGACGGTCTTCTTTTTGTTTTATTTCTTTCTCTTTTTCCTTTAAGTCGTCTTTTGATTCTTTCTCAATTTGCTCAGACTTTTGCTCAGCTTTTTCAATTATTTTTAACACTTTTTCTTCAGCGACAAGCTCTCGTTCTTTGAGCGTTATTTCTAATGAGTTTTTCTTTGATAATGCATGTATATGTCTGAGGTAGTATCCAGAAGCTATTCCAACGACCAATGTTGCAACAAGTGCAATAATTGCTGGTAGTTCCATAATTGTGTATTTCAATATTTAATGATCAATCTATCGTAACTGTATATACAACATATCAAAAAAGTGAGCAAAAGTAAAATAAGCTTATACGCAGTCTTTGAATATCGTGTTCAGATGTGCTTATTTATACACTTGGTCTACTAGTCCGTATTTTTTTGCTTCCGTTGCATCCATAAAGAAGTCTCGGTCAACGTCTTTTTCGATTTGTTTTATATTCTTGCCTGTCGCTTTTGACAGCATTTTGTTTAATCGATCTCGTGTCTTTAAGATATGTTTTGCGGTTATGTCGATGTCTGAAGCCTGCCCGTACGCTCCTCCGCTTGGTTGATGTATCATTACTTCCGCATTAGGCAGAATTGCTCGTTTGCCCTTTGCTCCTTGGGACAAAATGAGTGCCCCCATACTTGCCGCTATGCCAACACATACAGTTGCTACGTCTGGTTTAACGTGGTTCATGGTGTCTATGACAGACAATCCCGCGGTAACACTTCCTCCTGGTGAATTTACATAAATAAATATATCTCTTTTAGAGTCTTCTGCTTCCAAAAATAGAAGCTGTGCAATTACAAGATTTGCCATATGGTCTTCAATACCTCCCGTTATAAATATTATTCGTTCTTTGAGTAGGCGAGAGTAGATATCGAACGCTCTTTCACCTCCTGGTGTTTTTTCTATTACCATTGGTACTAATTGCCCTGTTTTTTTTATGTTCATTTCCATAATTTCAAATTAAATATATCCTGCCACAATAATGATACAGTATCAGAAAGTGTTCAGAAAAGAAAATTTTAACTATTTCATTTGTAAAGATAGGGATAGAGGAATGGGTGGAAACAATACTGGATTGCTTTCACGCCAAAACTGTCCAGTTATTTTATTCACAAATTCATAAAATCTAAATATCTCTTGCGAAAGTGTTTAGACACTTTCTAATACTTCGTTAGCAAAGATGAAAAACGGTACACATCAAATCGTCTTTAAGTGACTTCTAGCATTTTCATTACTGCCTCATTGGTCATTACGCTAGATACATACACACGTACCCGTGCTTCATCGGCATCTTTGTGTTGCTCTAGAAGTTGATTCACTTGCGCATCTAGTTGTGACTGGTCGGGCTTGGTGTTTTCATTTTTTGCAATTTCGTTTAGCACTAACTGAAGCTTTGCTCTTTTTTCAGCAGCTGGTTCCCATTCCTTACGCAGGTCTTCTTTTGTTTTTTTGATGTGTGTGAGATAGTCGTCCATTTTTAAGTTTGCTTTTTTGATGTCTTCATTCATGTGTGCAAACATCTGTTCAAGTTCAGAATCAATAAGGATCTTAGGAAGTACCATTTTGGATTCTTCAACTATTTTATCTGTAATTCTTACTCGGTGAGCTGTGTTTACAGTTTTTTCTTTTTCAATTGTAAGATGTTCTTTTATTTTTGATCTGAACTCGTCAGCAGTCTTGAATTGATCGGGTTGCCCTAGTTCTTTGACATACTCATCGGTTAATTCTGGAAGCTCATCGTCGGTTACTGCTTTGAGCTCATTATCATTATTATGCTCTGGCTCTTTATTAATAGTACCATCAACATGAGTGGACGTTTCTTTTTTTGACTTCTCAGATTCTGGGGTAGGTAAATCGGTGATGCTGTCAGCATCTTTTTCTTGTGTTTTAGATTTTTTAGGATTGGCAGCGTTAGCCTGCATACGTTCGTACGCTATTTTTTGTCGAAGGATATCTTTGATTTGTTTTTCTATTTCTTCGTTCGTCACATCTGTTGTTGCTTTGTCTTTGTTTATTTCAGATGCAATTTTCTTGTAGTCTGAGAGTGTTATTTCCGGCATTATTGCTACAGTCGCAGTAAACCCAAGAGGATTTCCTGCTGCGATTTTAGTAATTGCTATTTGTGGGTAGCCAATAGCATCTATATTATGATGTTTACATGCTTCTCCATACGCTTCAGAGATTGCCCTTTCTGCCATATCTGAAAGAATGGTCATTTCGCCTACACGCTTTACTACTTCAGCATCAGGCACGTGCCCTTTACGAAAACCATCAATTTCCATGTCTTTCCCATAGGATTTGATAGTTTTCGCTCGATACTTTTCAAGTATTTCAAAAGGAATCTCTCCTTCAATTTTTAATTGCGAAACCTCTTCTTTTGTGACTTTAAAATTTTTTACAAAATCCATAAATATATATTCAAATTACGTGGTGGCATTAAACCATATTGCACACATCTTTTCCACTTTTTCAGAAATTAGGTTAGTCAGACTAACCTAATTTCTGAAAGG
>CAZADB010000055.1:0-3885 GCA_964483835.1 uncultured Candidatus Saccharibacteria bacterium | reverse complement strand
AGCCGCTCGTGATTAGATTACATTTCAGTGTAAGTTATGGATTGGAATAGACTGTGGGACATGTCAATAACCAAACATTGCCGTATTAAAAAGACAGGTGACTCAAATGATTATTTTTCACTAATGTTGTTCATTGATTTCATTAACCCATCTGCACTCTCAACAGCTCGTAATATTTCAATCGGCACCGCGAACACCACTGTGTTAGATTGATCAGATGATAAATCATTTAAGGATTGTAATGTCCGCAGATGAAGTGCCCCAGGAGCATCAGAAAGTGTCCGTGCTGCTTTTGCCATATCTTCCGCAGCGGCAACTTCCCCTTCTGCTTTAATAATTACCGCGCGGCGCTCTCTTTCTGCTTCTGCTTGCTTGGCGATAGTTCGCTCCATATCTTCTGGAAGGAAAAAATCTTTAAGCTCTACATTCTCTACAGTTATTCCCCAAGCATCAGTTTCCTTGTCAATAATACTCTGAATACGTTGTGACAACTCATCACGTTGCGACAAAACTTCGTCCAGTTCTGCTCCTCCAACAATGTTACGCATGGTGGTTTGTGCCAATTGTGACACCGCATGATAAAAATTTTCTACTTCCAAAATTGCTTTAGCTGCGTCAGACACTTTATAATATATAACTGCATTTATGCTTGCAGATACATTATCTTTGGTTATAACTTTTTGATCTGGCACATCAACAGCTTTAATACGCATATCTACTTTTATCATTTTCTGAAATATCGGAATAATAATAGTCCATCCAGGACCTCGTGTTTCTACATATTTTCCCATAGTAAGGACCACACCTCGTTCGTACTGCTTCACTTCCTTAATAAACGACAGTAATACAACAACAACCGCAATCAATATATACCACATAATTTTATAAAATTATTAATGTTAAGTTTTTATAAATAGACTTGTCACCAAATAAGATTTTGATGAAAATTTTATAATTTTGTGCGAAAATTTCAAAAAATGAGGCAGAATATCTGGATATTTCAACGAATTTTTTGGAATTTGTAGCCAAAATTTGGAAATTTTGGCAAAAAAATTATTTGGTAACAAGTCTAATATACCTGAATTATAACTTTATACAACATTCAATGTATAAGTTATAATTTGACATATGTACACAGATAGTATTTATTACATCATAAATAAATATGACACACAAAATAAAAAACACGCTTGTTATCGTAGAATCACCTGCTAAAGCAAAAACTATTAAAAAATATCTGGGAAGTGGGTACACCGTCACATCATCAGTTGGTCATGTGCGTGATATACCAAAAAGCAACAAAGACGCCGTGGATATAAAAGGCGGATTTATTCCAAAATACATAAATTCTCCTGGTAAAGAAAAAGTTATCAAAGAATTAAAAATACTTGCTAAAAAATCAGATGTGGTTCTACTGGCGTCCGATCCTGATCGCGAGGGAGAAGCTATAGCATGGCACGTGTCTGAACTTATCAAAAAGGAAGTGAAGGAGATTAAACGCATAGTATTCAACGAGATCACCAAAGACGCTGTGCAAGAAGCGTTGAAGCACCCAAGAAAGATAGACCTAGACCTTAAAGAAGCTCAAGAAGCGAGACGTATTTTAGACAGACTTGTCGGATATGACCTCTCGGGACTTATATGGAAAAAGGTTAGATACGGACTTTCTGCTGGACGTGTTCAATCCCCCGCATTGCGTATCGTAATGGAGAAAGAACGAAAAATTAGATTATTTGTTCCAGAAGATTTTTTTGTTCTAACTGCTCACACAAAGAAAGACGCTACAGAAATACCTTTTATCTGCACAGAAGAACCTTCAACCGAAGTTGAGGCAAGCAGAATAAAAAAAGTAGGAGAAGAAAATCCTTGGGAGGTAACAGGAATAAAAGAAACTCAAGTAAACAGGTCTCCAAAAGCACCGTTTACAACTTCCACACTTCAGCAGGTTGCTTCTACACGACTTGGTTTTTCACCTTCGCGTACAATGACAGCTGCACAAAAGCTATACGAAGCAGGGCATATCACATACATGCGTACAGACTCTACAACAATGAGCGAGGTGGCTATGAAGCAAATTCTGGGATTAATAAAAACAGAATATGGTCCTCAATATGTAGAAAAACGAACTTACAAAACAAAAAACAAATCAGCTCAAGAAGCTCACGAAGCGGTACGTCCAACAAATTTTAGCAAGCTATCTGTAGGAAACACCGTTGACCAAAAAAATCTATACGAACTCATTTACGCACGTACGGTGTCGTCACAAATGTCTGACGCAAAAACACTCAGAACAAAAATTATTGCAAATATTCAAGCATCAATAAACGTAATTCCCGACTTCAGCGTGAAGGGGTCTAGAGTAGTATTTGACGGCTGGCTAAAAGCCGACCCGCGTGCAAGAGGTGAAGACGTGCAGGTTCCTAAAATTGAAAAAGGTGATAAATTAAATTTACAAAATATTGAGATAGAAGCAAAACAAACAACACCACCGAGCAGGTATTCTGAAGCAGGGCTTATTAAAGAACTTGAAAAACGTGGCATTGGAAGACCTTCTACATACGCATCAATAATGCGCACCATAATTGATAGAGGGTATGTGATAAAAGAAGGTCGAACTCTGATTCCTACCGACACAGGAGATGTGGTGTCTAGTTTTCTCGAAGAGCATTTTGCAAGTTATATTGGTGACGACTTCACCAGCGACATGGAAAATCAGCTAGATGATATCGCCAACGGAACCAGAAAATATAAAAATGTTCTGACGGATTTTTACACACCTTTTTCTAAGGCAGTTTCTTCCAAAGCAGATATACCAAAACTTACAAACCAAGGCAAAGGTCCAGAGGAATTCAAGTGTCCAAAATGCAACAAAGACATGGTTATTAAATTAGGTCGCGCGGGCAAATTTCTGTCCTGCGAGACATTTCCAGAATGTGACGGTGCTCGTATGATTGACGGATCTGAAGCAAAAGACTCTGAACCAATCGGAAAACATGCAGAGACTGGTGAAGATATTTTTATTCTAACAGGACGATTTGGTCCATATATACAGCTTGGAGTAATGCCAGCAACAAAAGATCCAGACACAGGCAAAACAATCCCCGTAAAAAAACGAGGTCCAAAACCACGACGGTCATCAATTCCTGACGGAGTAAACCCTGAAGATATAACTGTGGAAGAAGCTACAAGATTTCTCCTTCTTCCAAGAGAATTAGGTACGCATCCCGCAACTTCAGAGCCTGTAATTGCTGGAGCTGGACAATTTGGACCCTATATTGTACACGCTGGTGATTACAGATCGCTAAAAGGCGAAGACAACCCGTACGACATTACACACCAACGAGCACTTCAAATACTGTCTGAACCAAAACAAGGACGTAAAGGAGAAACCTTAATCAAAGAACTGGGACTAAATCCAAAAACCAAAAAATTAGTAAACGTATACAAATCAAAGTCTGGACGTTATTTAAGAAAAGGATTTAATCGTGTAATGTTACCTGAGAACACCAATCTAGAAACATTCACAGTTGAAGACGCAATTGAGCTACTGAAGCCTAGATAAAACCTAGAAAAGACGGTGCACGAAAAATATGTTGAAACAATAGACTTGTTACCAAATAAGATTTTGATGAAAATTTTATAATTTTGTGCGAAAATTTCAAAAAATGAGGCAGAATATCTGGATATTTCAACGAATTTTTTGGAATTTGTAGCCAAAATTTGGAAATTTTGGCAAAAAAATTATTTGGTAACAAGTCTAATACTGGATTGCTTCACTCGGTTCGCAAAGACGGAAAAACCTAGGTTTTTCCGTCTTTGCGAACCGAAGCTGTGAGAAAGTGCGTAGGCACTTTCGCAAGTGGTTGTCGATACTTTTTCGAAGAA
>CAZADB010000054.1:0-3907 GCA_964483835.1 uncultured Candidatus Saccharibacteria bacterium | reverse complement strand
ATAAAATCAATCACTTAATCTTTCTCAAACCCTCGAGTTGCGAAAGTCGGGCTAATATGGACTAAAAGGGGTCGGTGACAAATGCGAATGATAATTATTTGACCCCTTTTCGTTGAAGTTATTGCCAGGGCTTTTGATGCCATGATATATCAACTTTACGATGCTGAGAAATACAGTCGCGAAGATACAATTAAAGTCAGCGTTAATCAGCCGGGGTTCAGAACCCAGGGTTTTTATATCATCACCACATTGCTCGATGCAGAGAAATATCCAGCGAGTGATCTGGCTGATCTTTACTTTCAACGCTGGGATGTTGAACTGTTCTTTCGTGATATCAAAACCACGATGAGCATGGATGTTTTACGCTGCAAAACCCCGGACATGGTGCGTAAGGAAATAGTGATGCACTGGATTGCTTATAACAGCATTCGCTATCTCATGGCTGAGGCGGCAACAATAGCGGATGGGCGGGTACGACGAATCAGCTTTAAAGGATGTGTACAAGCACTTCGACAGTGGGAACCGCATCTCAATCAAGCCAAAATCAGCGACCAGGCGCAACCCCGCTTAATTCGATTGCTTTATCAATCGATCGCCGATTATCGCGTCCCTGAACGACCGGGTAGAAGTGAACCCAGAGCCGTCAAGCGAAGACCAAAGAATTACCAGTTATTAACCGCACCAAGACACGAAATGAAGGTGGCTCCACACAGGGGGCGAACCCATGTTAAAGTGGCTTAACTTAGTGGCATTCTATACTGTCCCCGGAAATGCCCCGGAATTGCGGGGCTACACTAGCTGATCCAGATCAACATTTAACGCTTCGGCAATATTGGAAAGCACATCGACACTGCCTTTTCGGTCGCCAGCTTCAAGCTTCGCGATATAAGTCAGTGATTTACCAATTGATTTTGCTAGTTCGCCCTGGGTCATATTTCGATACTTGCGGAAAACTTTAATCGGACTATTCCCGGCAAGCAGTGAGTCAAGCACTTCCCCCGGAAATGTTTGTTCTCCATTTTCACGGAATGCGAGAACGTCCGCAGCGTCGAATTTTTCTTCGGCAATGTTCATCAGATTTTCATATTCGGCAAAGGGCAGTACCACGAATTCAGGTACACCGTCTTTTTCAATAATTTGTGCGCTCATTTGTAACCGTCTCCTCGTGGGCCAACCTTAATTACTACTAAAACCAGCTCATCGTAGCGAATTTCATAAATCACTCGATAGTCGCCTACTCGCAGGCGATGAGCGTCTAACGGCATCATCTGGACAATATTTAGTCCTTCGGTGTTTCCGCTGGCAACCAGTGCAATTGATTCTCTGATTTTTGCAGCCTTTTTAGGCTGTAACTTCACCAGATATTTAATTGCCTGTTTGCTGTAACGAATTTCCACATATCCTATTATACTAATAGTATATTAATTGGCAAAACTAAAAGTATATAAAGTAACTGCGGTGTCAGGTCTTTGATTTTGAATTTCGCAAGTAAATACCCCGGGTCCTGACGAGGAATCCTCTCTTTGATTTTTTGTCTGGCTATCCGTAGACTGCCTTACCCTAGCAACGGATTGCTTATGACCATGACTAGACCACTTCGACTGGAATTCGAGGGCGCCTTGTATCACGTGACATCACGTGGCGATCGCCGGGAAAAAATTTACGAGAATGATATCGATCGGCTCGGATTTATTTCTGTCCTCGGAAACGTCTGTGAAACATACAACTTGGTATGTCACGCCTATTGCCTGATGAGCAATCACTACTACTTATTGGTAGAAACCCCGGAAGCAAATCTGTCTAGCCCGAACATTTCATGAACTGCCGCGATGATTGCGCAGGACTTTGTTTTCTCAGGAGATTTTCCGAAGAAGTGTCGGACCAATGGATCCGGCCGACTGAGGAAAATCTCCTGAGAAAACAAGGGTCAAGCAAGGGCGCGGGCAGGTTTATGAAATGTTCGGGCTAGAGGTATGCGTCAGCTCAATGGCGTTTACACGCAGCAATTTAATCGACTGCATCGACGTGGCGGTCATGTTTTTCAAGGTCGATATAAGGCGATTTTCATCGACAAGGACAGCTACTTACTCGAGTTAGCTCGCTACATCGTACTGAATCCTGTTCGTGCTGGCATGGTGTCATTGGCACAAGAATGGCCCTGGAGTAGTTTTCGTGCCAGGTTTGGTCGCCAGAGGAAACCAAGTTGGTTACAAGTGGATGGGTTGCTGTCTGCGTTTGGTAGTAAAACATCAGATGCTATCGAATGCTATTTGGAATTCGTAATTGACGGGATGGAATTACCGTCTGTATGGGCAGATTTGAAGAATCAGATCTATCTGGGTGACGAGAGGTTTATCGATAAAATGCTCTCCCTCGTCGACGGGAACAAGGATCTAAGCGAAATCCCAAGACTACAAGCTCGACCCATGCCAAAGCAGTTAACTGAATATATGAGGCCTGGAAAAGATCGCAACACAGCTATTGCGCAGGCTTACCAGAGTGGCGGATATACGCTCAAGGAAATAGCCGAGTTTTTCAACTTACACTATTCGACTATCAGCGTTATTGTAAAAAGTTCAATATCAAAGACCTGACACCTAACCCATGACAGACACCTAACCCCCTGACACCTAACCCAAACATGTGTCAGCGGCCACCTTCCTGAATCACCTCCCTCAGCAGACGGCTTATCGCTTCCTCCTCGTAACCGATATTCCCGACAAACTTTCTCGCTCGCGTGGAGAGACGCCGATAGCCCCAGAGTGATCGCCGTTTGGTCTCGGTCCACCCCTCACGCTGGTAATAGAGCGACAGGTTGACATCGAAATAGGAAATGCTGTCTACATCCTTAAGCAAATCGGCGTCGGGATCGCCGCCCACCTCGTGGACTTCCACCAGGCGGCAAGCCTCGTCCACAATATCCCGTGCCACGCCGCATGCGGTTAGAATCGGGCGCAATAGTTCCGCACCGTGTCGGGCGTGGGCCGCCTTGAATGCGTCGTAGTCGTCGAAATCAGCTCGTCTCACCTTGACCGCCTCGATTGCCCGGTCGATGTCATGTGCTAGTGCCGCCAACTGCAGCGCTTCGCCGGCATCTGGTTCCAGGCGCAAAAGCCATTCCAAAGTGTTGTCGGCGTGGCGGGGATCTTCAGGCACTCGCGAACCCACGATAACCGCACGGATTTTTTGCCTGGCGCAATCAATGCTGTGCATTACGCGCAATGCTCACCCGGCGCAAGGTCTCGAGATTCATCACGACGGCGATCAAAACCAATACCGGCAACACCATATTGACCACCGCACCCAGAAAGATGAGGAACACGCGCACGTCACGCCCCATCCGCAAACCGGCTTTGCCTCCGGCCTGGATCCGCTCGCGCATTAGATTATCGTACTTATCCGCTGTGTAACTCAGCATGAACGAGCCGATAATGGCCATGAAACCGACAAACAGGATCCAGCCGTTTACTTCCACTGCCAGCAGGTGCCAGGTCAAGCCAAACAGCAGGAAGGCGTCGGCATAGCGGTCCAGCACCGCATCGAACCAGCCGCCGAAGTCGCTACTCTGGTACTTGAGCCGGGCCACTTCGCCGTCACAACCGTCGATAATGGACGCGAACTGGGCCAGGACACCGCCCAGAAGCAGGGCAAAATACCCGCCCAGCGCAAACAGTCCGGCGGCCAGCAGGGAGCACAGAAACGAGAACAGGGATATCTGGTTGGGCGTCACATCGTGTTGCACCAGATATCGAGAAATCCGCACGGAGAGGGGGCGATTCAAATAACGTGCGACAGGCCCGTCGTTGGGCTTGTCACCCAGTCGCTTTAGCAGAGCCTGCTCGGCTTTCTGGAATGCTGCGGGATCATCCACATCGATCCAGAATCCGTCGATCAGGATTGCTTTGGC
>CAZADB010000053.1:0-3956 GCA_964483835.1 uncultured Candidatus Saccharibacteria bacterium | reverse complement strand
CGTAGACTTTTATTACTCACATATGTTATTCATGCAGACCCGCTGGATTGCTTCACCTGTAGTCTCGCAAAGACGGCAAAAAAGTGTTTGTCGATACTTTTTCGGAGAAAAATATTAGACAACCTGAACAGTTCCGGTATGGTGAGAAAGTGCGTAGGCACTTTCGCAAGTGGTTGTCGATACTTTTTCAAAGAAAAATATCATACAACCTGAACAGTTCCAGTGTGGAAAGAAAGTGTGTAGACACTTTCTTCCTTACAAGAACTTATACCATTTGCCATTAAATTGAGTTAGGTGTATTTATGTGGAATAAACATGCACACAAATTACACTACTTTCGTATTTAAGAGATTTTCTTGCTTTGCTTCTTCTTGGCGAGCGTCGCGATATACATCTTTTACTTCAACCCCTTGAGACTTCAGTAGCTCCTCATACTCTTCCCTCTCCAGTGTCTCAACTTCAACAAGTCTTTTAGAAATAACCTCTAGAGCCTTGCGGTATTTTGTAAGGACTTCAGTCGCCCGACGTTTCCCTTCTTCTACAATCTTAGTTACTTCATCATCAATCATCTTTGCAACCTGTGGTGAGTATCCTCTATTCTGTGATTGACCACCTCCTATTAGAGATCCTCCTGTCCCTTCCAGTGCAATAGGTCCAATATCACTCATTCCGTATTTTGTAACCATGTCTCTTGCAAGATTTGCAACCACCTGTAAGTCGTTACTTGGACCTGTCGTAAGGTCATCAAATACCATAAGCTCAGTGACATACCCTCCAAGAGTCATCGCAATGTCGTCCATAAACTCTTTTTGTGTGTGCATTTTTCTGTCCTCGTCAGGTAGCTTTAATGTATAACCAGCGGCACGACCTCGAGAGATGATGGATATTTTTTGTACTGGATCAGCATATGCCAACGCTGATGCAACCAGCGCGTGCCCTACTTCATGATATGCAGTCACTTCCCTCTCTTTTTTGGAAAGTAAGTGGCTTTTTCGTTCAGGTCCGAGCATCACTTTTTCAATAGATCGAATGAGATCAAATTGCCCAACTTGTTTTCTGTTTTCGCGCGCCGCTAAAATAGCAGCTTCATTGGTAAGTGACGCCAAATCTGCTCCAGAAAATCCCGGTGTACGCTGTGCAACAATTTCAAGATTCATATCATCTTGCATTTTTTTCTTCCTTACATGAACTTCCAGTATTTTTACCCTGTCGTTTCTGTCTGGTAAATCAATAGTTACTCGTCTGTCAAATCTACCTGGTCGCAATAATGCGGAGTCTAAAACATCAGGACGATTGGTTGCCGCCATGACAATTACTTTTGCATTTTCTTCAAAACCGTCCATTTCTACCAAAATTTGATTAAGTGTTTGCTCACGCTCATCATTCCCACCTCCGATACCTGTGCCTCGGACTCGTCCAACAGCATCAATTTCGTCAATAAAAATAATAGACGGCGAATTCTTTTTTGCATTTTGAAACAAATCACGCACTCGTGATGCTCCAACCCCTACAAACATCTCCACAAATTCACTTCCCGAAATAGAGAAGAAAGGCACTCCTGCTTCTCCAGCAACAGCTCTAGCGAGAAGTGTTTTACCTGTTCCTGGTGCACCCATCATCATTACTCCTTTAGGAATCTCTGCACCAATATCTAAGAATTTTTTAGGGTGCTTTAAGAAGTCTACAATTTCTTCAAGTTCTTGCTTTGCTTCTTTTGCTCCTGCGACGTCTTTGAATGTGACTTTCTTTGATCCGTCATTTGGATCAATCATCTTTGCTTTACTTGCTCCGAAATTCATCGCTTGCATACCCCCACCTTTCATAGATCGCATGACAAACCAGATTATAATCCCCAAGAATAACAACGGAAACATGAACGGTGCAAATACTCCCGCCCAGTGTGCAAAGCCTGTTTGTCTTTGTATGTCAATTTTTACATTTACAAGCTGTTGTGGAGTTACTCCAAAATTTTTAAGAGTATCGGATATTGCGGTGGCTGTTTCTTTCTTTGCTATACCACTATTACGCCCTTCCTCTACATAACTCACTTCCAGTTTAGTTCCTCTAACTATAATTTCAGATATTTCACCTCTTTGTACTTGAGCCACAACTTCTGAAATAGATAGCTCTTCAGGAGCTTCTGTTGTATCTGCAAAATACGAATAAGCCGCAACAATAAAAATAAGTAGAAGCACAGTAGATAAAATATTGTTCCAAAAATTCCCCGGTCCAACAGGAACTTTATTTTTTGCATTTTTCAAAATTGGCATTGCTAGACCCTTCTTTTTGTTATTGACTTTGAGATTTTTTTTATCTGAAGACGGCACGTTATTATTTAACGTGTTTGTCTTATTTTCAATTTTTTCCTGTTTTCCTTTTTTTTCTGTATCTGACATATTGCGAACTATTATACAGAAAAAGCACGACAAAGCCATGCTTTGTCGTGCTTTTTCTGTATAATACCACTATACAAATATGCCATCATACATCCGTAACAAAAAAGCAACATTCAACTACGAGATTTTAGAAAGATTCGAGGCGGGAATTGTATTGCGTGGATACGAAACAAAAGCAATACGCACTGGCAAAGCTTCATTGGTAGGTGCGTACATCGTATTACGTGAAGGCGAAGCATATCTCAAGAGTGCAACAGTATCCTTCTACCAAGAAGCAAACACCCCAGACTCATACAACCCAGAACGAGAAAGGAAACTCCTTTTGTCACGAAAGGAGCTATCTCACCTTGAAAAAGAGCTCAATACCGCTGGCTTGACAATAGTTCCTATTTCATTGTATAATAAAGAGGGTAAAATAAAGTTGGAGATTGCGTTAGTTCGTGGTAAAAAGAAGGTAGATAAGCGTGAAGCGTTGAAGAAACGTGACACAAAACGCGCAATAGATCGTATTTTGAAAACAGAACGTTAGACGTTCTTATATAATTTGGATACGCTAAGGTGGAAAGGTAAAGCACCTTGAAACCAAGTGGAACTAGGAATGAATCTAGCCACAAATGCACAAGAGGGATAAAATGACCAGTGTAGTAGATTTTGCAGTCATCGCAAAAACACTCCGCAAAACCGGAGAAGGTGTTGCTGTCAACGAATTCGCCGACCAGGGAATCATCGACTTGATGCAAACTGTTCTGGATTTTCATTATGAAGACGGCATTGGCGAAGACGGAAAACCAGCCGAGGCCGAAGACTTCATGCTTGAAGACATGCATGTGGTCATGTCGGAAGCTGAAAATGAGGGCGCCAGCAAAATGGAGGCACTCCGCAAGTTTTTCAATGAGATCATCAGTGCCAACGCTGACGAAATCGAAGAGTCACTAAGAGCAGCTTCTTCACACTGAAAAGAGCAAATCTCGAGATTGCTCTTGAAAAACTTGGGAAGGCGACGTGTATGTCGCCTTCCCTTCACCTTAGTGTATCTAAATACAACGTACATACTTCCCCGCACCACTTGTATATCGATTAATCGATATAAAAGTGGTGCTGGGGATGCAAGGCATCGACGGTTAGTGTCTGTTGCTGTGTGCAGTGTCGAAACTGAATACCAATTCGTTAAGAGGTGTTCGCATTTACGTGCTAAGAATAACGTAATCAGTCCTTTCTTCACTGCAAAGGATTTTGCATTCGCAACTGCGTAGTATACCTACCTTGCCGATGCAACATCACTCTATGTGAGTTCTCATAGCATAGTGTTGGTGTAATAAACATGAGAATATTTTTTACAGACTCGTTCAGTAGGTAAAAAAGAACTTCTTCGAACTCGAGTATTTGTTGTTTTGTTGTTTTTATAAACAAATACTTTAAAAGAACTTCGTTCTAAAAAAATAACTACACACTGTAGATGCACCTTAACACTCTAATTCGGACGTGGGTTCAACTCCCACCATCTCCACAATTGTAAAAGCCACTTCTTAAAAAGAAGTGGCTTTTACAATTGTCCGTCTT
>CAZADB010000052.1:0-4060 GCA_964483835.1 uncultured Candidatus Saccharibacteria bacterium | reverse complement strand
ACAAAATTGATTATCTTCAATAATTAAAATTGACTTTTAGTGTTGTTTCGAGTAATATGACGCCGTTCTAACCTCGTTTTAGATTCGCCTCTGGCAGAGCAATCTTTAACAATAAACCGTTACACAAATTCTATTATTGTATTTCACATATAGAATTGGAGTTGGAGGCAGAATAATTATTAAGTATTGTATGCAGTAAACAGTTTGTTTACTCGTATGCTGTAATCTCCATGAAATAACGACAGTATTTGTATTGGTTAGAAATAATCAATTACACACGAGTTGGTATTTCAGGGAAATTTATTTCTCTTACATATGTCACGATCACTCTATAAAGGTCCATATGTCAATGAAAAATTGCTGAAGAAAGTTTTGAAGCTGAAACAATCTGACGCAGTGGTAATCAAGACATGGGCTCGAGCATCGGTGATTTCACCAGAGATGGTAGGCTTTATTTTCGGAGTACACAATGGCAGGGATCACATTGAAGTTCTTGCTACTGAAGATATGGTAGGTCATCGACTAGGTGAATTTTCACCAACAAAAAAATTCTACCGGCATGGTGGAAAAATGCAGAAGGAACTTGATATCAAAAAGAAAGAGGCTGAAATCGTAGCTGCAAAAGCAGCCAAGGCTTCCAAATAACCTTATTGTAGAGCATGAAAGCAATTCTAAAAAATTACCGACAATCTCCACGTAAGGTTCGCCTTATCGCAGATCTTGTTCGAGGAAAGAAGGTTAATAAAGCATTATCTATCCTACAGTTCGCAGACAAGCGAGCGGCAGGTCCTTTTGCTAAAGTTATCCTTTCAGCGCAAGCAAATGCAGTGAATGCAGGAGCAGATTCTGATAAACTATTTATTAAAATGGTGGTAGTAAATAAAGGTACAGTGATGAAGAGATTTCGAGCAAGAGCTCGCGGTAGTGCATCACGTATCAATAAACGCAACAGCCACATCACCGTTGAACTCGGTACTAAATAACAGGAACTATGACACACATAGCACATCCATATGTACAACGAATTGGCATCAACCGTGATTGGAAAAGTCGTTGGTTTGCCACAAGTCCAGCAAAATATCGCGAGTATCTTAGAACTGATACAGCAATCCGTAAGCTCCTTTCAAAGAAGCTTAAAGGAATGTCTATTGACGTTGTTGAGATTGAGCGAGATAAGAAAACATTACGTATTCTTATCAAAACAGGACGTCCAGGTCTAGTAATTGGACGATCTGGAGAAGGTGCCATCAAACTCGGCAAAGATATCGATCTTCTCCTTAGAAAGTTAAAACTTACAGAAAAACCAGAAATTAAAATTGACGTTGAAGAAGTTCGTTCAATAGAAACCAGCGCAGCAATTGTGGCAGGAATGATTGTTGAAGGTCTGGAAAAGCGAATGCCATTTAGACGAGTTCTAAAACAGACCATTGAGAAAGTCATGGCAAATCGAGATGTTCACGGCGTGAGAATCTCAGTAGCTGGACGTCTTGGCGGAACTGACATGGCGCGTACTGAGCAATTTAAAAAAGGTCGAATCCCACTTCAAACCTTACGCGCAGATATTGATTATGCTCGTGAACGCGCTAATCTACCATACGGTGTGATTGGTGTTAAAGTTTGGATTTATCGAGGTGATGTGTTTACCAACAGAAAAGTCTCCGATGAGAAAAAAAACACCCCGACACGTCACATTAATCCCACCATATAACGCTTATGTTATTTCCAAAAAAGGTAAAGCATAGAAAATGGCAAGTGATGAGAAGGAGCCCTGCAAAATTAAATCGACCTGATACACGAGGAGTCACCGTATCGTTTGGTTCATATGGATTAAAGGCAACTACACAAGCTCGAGTGCGATCTAATCAGATTGAGGCAGCCCGACGTGTAATTTCACGCACCATGGGAAAGACAGGTAAGATTTGGATTAGAATTTTCCCAGATCGTCCAGTAACAAAAAAAGCCGCAGAAGTAGGTATGGGGAAAGGTAAAGGAGACCCCGAATACTTCATGTTTGAAGTGCGTCCAGGGCGTATTTTATTCGAAATTGACGGTGTGTCGGAAGAAATTGCTCGCGAGGCATTACGAAAGGCAGCGTGTAAGCTACCTGTGAAAGCAAAATTCGTATTCCGTGCAGACACTCGCATGTAATACCAGCTATAATTAAAATACATAATTATGAGTAAGTACAAAGATATTCAAAAAAAGAACGATAAAGATCTTGTTGCGTTTGTGCAAGAACAACGAGAGCTTCTGCGTGTAAATCGATTTGCTTCATCGGGTGCTGGAAATGCTGATGTTAAAGCAGTCAGAATTGCAAAAAAAGACATCGCCAGAAGTCTAACCGAACTAAACGCACGTAAACGTGATAAAGTTAACGATATTATACAATAAGTATGTTTGGTAAAAATAAAGCAACAGAAGAAAAAACAACAGAGAGTAAGGGGCGTGTGCTACGAGGTGTTGTTGTGTCAAGTAAGATGGTGGACACTTGCACAGTTGCAGTAGAACGATATGTAAAACACCCAAAGTACAAGAAATACCAACGACGCACAAAAAAATACCTTGTGCACGACGCAGGAAACACAGCAGAAGTGGGGCAGAGAGTAGAAATAAAAGAAACGCGCCCAGTTTCAAAACGCAAGTATTTTGAACTAGTTAAAGCATAAATATATGATTCAACCACAAACAATTGTAAAAATTACTGACAATTCAGGAGGTAAAATTGGTCGAGTTTTCAAGGTGCTTGGAGGCTCAAAGAAACGCTATGCTGAATTAGGCGAGCTTGTCATTTTGTCAGTGCAGTCTGCAGAACCGCGTAAAGGAGTCAAGAAAAAAGACATTGTCTGTGCGGTAGTAGTAAGACAAAAAAAGAAATATCGCCGAAAAGATGGTTCATATGTGTCTTTTGACGACAACGCAGTTGTGCTTGTTGATAAAGAAAAATTAGAACCAAAAGCAAATCGTGTATTTGGACCTATCCCACGAGAATTATCAGAGGCAGGTTTTCAGAAAATCGTCTCATTAGCACCTGAAGTTGTTTAGCAAAATAATAATTATTAAAATTAATTATGAAAATTAAAAAAGGAGACAATGTCACAATCATATCTGGTAAAGATAAAGGCAAAACCGGATCTGTTAAACAAACGTTTCCAAAAACATCACAGGTGCTTATTGACGGAATAAACATAAAAATCCGCCACCAGAAAAACAAGCGAACAAGATCCATAGGACAAATTATTGAAAAAAGCACACCAATCCATGTTTCAAATGTAGCACTTATGGAAGGCAAAAAGGCAGTACGTGTCGGATATATGATTGAAATCAATGGTGATAAGAAAACTAAAGTTCGCGTAGCGCGACCTTCAGGTAAAAAGATATAATTATGACAACTCAAAATATGAAAACAAAATTGTCGTCAGCGTTTGATGCTTTGAAGGGATCTTTTTCTTACACAAACGTAATGCAGTCACCCACAATTGAAAAAGTTGTAGTTTCAACTGGTGTAGGTAAAATTGACGACAAAAGAAAGATTGCGCTTATCCAAGACCGCTTAGCACAAATTACTGGACAAAAACCATCACCCCGCCCAGCCCGCATGTCAATTGCAACTTTCAAACTCAGAGAAGGGGATATGGTTGGGTATCAAGTAACCCTACGTGGCAAGAGAATGCAGACATTTCTAGATAAATTTATCGATGTAGCATTGCCCCAAACTCGTGATTTTCGAGGGATTAATACCACAGCCATTGATGAAATGGGAAATATAACCATTGGTATTAAGGATCACACTATTTTTCCAGAAACAATTAATGATGACCTAAAAGATGTTTTTGGCATAGCAATCACCATCGTAACAACAGCAAAAACCAAAGAAGAAGCTGATAAATTACTCCGACACATAGGCTTGCCATTAAAAAACAAGACCAATAAATAAAAATTAAGTTAGTCAGACTGCTCTTAATTTTCCGTCTTTGCTAGGTGCAACCGAAGCAATCCAGCGAATCTGTTAATAATTTACGAATTAATATTAGACTTGTTACCAAATAAGATTTTGATGAAA
>CAZADB010000051.1:0-4161 GCA_964483835.1 uncultured Candidatus Saccharibacteria bacterium | reverse complement strand
TGGTGAGACACAGTGTCATACCTGTTGGTAATTTGCTCAGGTGACAAATTATCGTCCACAATTAGTTCCTTAATCCTATTTGCGATTTTGTAATTATTCTCAATGACTCTCTTATTCTCTTTTGAGTATAGCCTTCTTTCTGAATATGCTCTCTGTGCTTTCTTAGCGTGATATTTTAGAATACCATGTTTGTTGTAGATTCCGTTTCTTTCTACTTCACTTTGGATTGTGTTGTACTTACGATTTAGCCACCGAGCTATATAGTAGTATGAGTTCTTTCTTCTCCACAAGTCAGCGATAATTACTCGCTCCTCCTTACAGGAGCAGTAAATCTTACAGATTCTGTTCAGGTTGTATGATATTTTCTTACAGAAAATATCGACAACCTCCTGAAACAGCACACCCGTGCTGTTTCAGCCTTGTCGATATTTTCGCTCCTTTCAGTCTCAAAATATCTGACAAGGTCTTTCGGTGCTCATAAAATCGCACCTCAACATAGGAGATTTGTGTATACTTTTTCACCACAGGAGTACTTCGATTTTAATCTCCCTCCGGTCGTTAAAATCTGGTCGCATGCAATTACTTCGTTATTTGTTTGATAATATCGACCTTTCAGTGATATTATTTTAACAGATACGAAGTTTTTGTATTTGAGTTTTAGAATTTAGATTGTTCCCGGTTCAAGGTTGAATTCAAGGTTACTTTTAAAGAAGTGCAAAATAAGATGAAAAAAATAGTAGGTAATTTTAATAATGTATTATAATATTATCAATAATATGATAATGGTAAAATAATAACAAAAATAATGAAAACAGACTGGGGAGCAAAACTAAAAGAGATGGGGGTACTTTGGCAACACGATGGTGACCCTGCGAAGCCTCATGCACTTTGGACTTCAGGGAGACATGCCGATACTTTTAATAATGGTAGTAAATTGGTAGAGAATCCAATTATGCTTGCAGAGGTTGCCGAGGGAATGATTGAAAATCTTAAAAATCTTATGGGTGGGAATAAACCCGACTGGGTAGTTGGGCCGGCATTTGGCGCAATTACTATTGGACACGAGGTTTCTCGCCAACTTGGTACTAAGTTTGCCTTTACAGAGCCTGTATACACTGACGAGGGTAAAATGCAAGTACTTAAGAGATTTGATATTCCTAAAGGTGCTAAAGTACTTGTTGTGGAAGACGCTATTTCAACAGGTGGTTCTATTAAGAAAACTATAGACGTTCTTGAAAATCTTGGGATAGAGGTTTTGCCGATTGTGGGGACAATTGTAAATTGGTCAGGTAGTGATACATTTGCAAATAAAAAAGTATGTTCTCTTTTTTCTGCACAACCTAGTTCTTGGAAACCAGAGGACTGCCCATTGTGTAAAGCTGGCTCCGAGGCATTACGCCCAAAGGCCAACTGGGATAAATTTAGCGATTCAACGGCTAAAAAATGAATAGTTATTATGAAAAACAAACAAAACAAACGGTACGACATATCCAAAACATTTGAATATAATAAAGAGCATGGACCGTTTGAAAAGATTAGGAATAGAAATAATGAGATTAAAAAAATCTTGGGCAAATACGGCATAAGTACAGACTTTTTTGGTTTTAAAACTAAGTTGCCGATTGGTGTTGCTGCTGGCACTTTGCATAATTTGAATTATATTGAGGGGGCAATGAAGGACGGCTTTGAAGTTCTTTGCTGGAAGACATTTCGCTCTGTGCAGACATTAGCACATCGCTCGGAAGGAGGGCATATCGGACACAATATCGTTTTTTTGCCAACAGAGGAAATCAAAAAAAGTCAAATGGGTACAGAGCGAACGGGCAGTACTTATCTAACAGATAAGTCCAGTAAGGTGAGCATTACAAACTCAGTTGGCATGCCTTCGCCCGCGCCGTCGGAATGGATGCCGATGTTGCAAAGGGGTCAAAAACTCAGTACCAAGTATAAGAAATCTATATTAACAAGTGTTGTTGGCACAGCTCGCAAGGGAGACAGCGTAAAAGAACTTGCGCGAGATTACGCCTTTGTAGCAAGATGTGCAGAATCTACAGGAGAAAGAATAATTGAATTAAATTTGTCTTGTCCGAATGTTTCAGGCAAAGAAGGGGTTATATATAAAGATGTAGTGGCTTCAAAAATAATTGCTAGTACTGTGCGAAAGCAGATGTATTATCCTGAAACAAAGATTCTTTTAAAATTAGGATTTGCAAGTAAAGCACATTATAAGAAGATATTAAAATCTTGTGCGCCATATATTGACGGAGTCGTGGCGATAAACACCATCCCCATGAATGTAATTGACGAGCGTGGCAAACAGGCACTGCCAGGCGGGCTCTCAAGTGGTACATGTGGAGCGGCGATACTTGAGCGTTCCGTGGAGGCTGTGCGAGCGCTTGTTTTGGCACGCAAAGAGCTCGGAATTAAAAAACAAGAATTAAAAATAATCGGCTGTGGTGGAGTTACAGATGCTGAGAGCTTTATGGCGCACATCGAAGCCGGAGCTGAATTTGTAATGTGTGCGACTGCCAGTTTATTTAATCCAAAACTTCCATATGAGATTGCAAAATATATAAAAAAGAATAAGATTAGAAAAACAATTTAATTTAAACATCTCATTAGTGCAGTAATATAAAATATGAAAAATGTACGAATAATTGGAGGGAGTTCTAATCCGCAGTTGGTGGCGGATGTATCAAAATTATTAAAGCGTAAGCCGATTGGGAATGTCTTTGAATATTTTGCTAATACAGAATTTCGACCTCGCATTCCCGAGAGTGTGCGCGACAAGAATGTATTTATTTTACAAACCGGCGGCTATGCTAGCGAGAAGGACGATAAAGGTAATTATAGAACTGCGAATGATTACTTAATGGAAACTTACATTCTGGCACGCACACTCAGGCGTAGTGATGCAAGAACTATTAATTTAATTTTACCCTTTTTTCCATATTCGCGCGAAGACAAAAAAGACAATCCGCGCGGTGCCATCAGTGCACGTGATGTTGCTGATCTCTTTGAGCTTGCCGGAGTAGATAGAGTTATTACTTTTGACTTGCACTCACCGCAGATTCAAGGCTTCTTTAATGTGCCATGCGACAATCTCTACACTACATATATAATTAAAGATTATTTAGATAAGCATGTATTCAAAAAAGTAAAGAATTACAAAGATAAATTTGTGCTTGTGGCACCGGACGAAGGTGCACTGAAGCGGATAAAAGAATTCGCAGGGATTTTTCGGTTACCGTTTCTGGTGCTCTCAAAAGAGCGAGATTATAGCAAAAAAAATACTGTAGAGAAGACAGTTTTAATAGGAGATAAGAAATATCTTAAAGATAGAACTGCAATTGTAATTGACGATATGATAGACACCTTCGGCACAATTGACAGGGCATCACATCTTCTACACGAGAAAGGTGCGAAATCCATAATTGTAGCGGCTACGCACGGCATCTTATCAGGTCCGGCAACTGATTTAATTAATAAGAATAAATTTATCAAGATGATATTGGTAAGCGATTCTATTCCTCAACACGCTAATAAAAAGCTTTGTAAAAAGCTTAAAGTTTTTTCAATAGCTCCAACAATCGCCAATATTGTAAAACGACTCTCAACAGGTAAGTCAATTTCCGAGATGTTCAACAGACGATAAGATAGTAGTTTTTGAAATATTGTTTATATATGCTACGCTCTTTCTAGATGGTAAAGTCTAAAATAAAATCTGAACTTCCAATTGTGCACTGGAGCCACTCGTCTTTAATGAGTTTTTTAGCGAATCCACTAGCATGGTACAAGCGTTATGTTGAGCATATTTATGATAATCCGTCCTCACCAGCTGGTATTGTTGGTCGTGCTGGGCACGTAGCACTTCAGCACTTTTACGGCGGAATAGATAAAGATGATGCAATAAGTTTAGGACTTGAGTATTTGCAGAATGTCCCTGACTTTGAGGTTAACTTTGGAAAAGCTAAAACTAAAGCCTCAAAGAAAAAAAAGCGTAAAACTATGGAGCAAGAGTATAATCGGGCAATCAACTTTTATTTGAAGCGCCCACCGCGACATAAGGTACTTGGCATAGAAGTAAGCGCAAAAGTAAAAGTAAAGCCGATTTTTGTATCTTTTGGTGCGTAGCTTGCAAGGAAGCAATACTCAATAGCT
>CAZADB010000050.1:0-4218 GCA_964483835.1 uncultured Candidatus Saccharibacteria bacterium | reverse complement strand
TTATGAGCGGTAGCGAATTACGAACCGTCAGGTTTCGATTACCCCAAGCCGCACACAAAAAATTACTGTTAGATTTTTTTGTAGAGTTCGGATTTGAGAAAGATGCTTGAGCATCTTTCTCAATCTTTTGTTCATATATTCGTCTATCAAATATATTGTGGAAATAAAAATAGAAGGAGAGAAAATCATTCTCAGAAAGTTAAAAAGATCAGACGCAGAATCTATTTATCAAAATGCAAAAGATTTTGAGATTGCAAGATATACCACACTTACCCACCCATTATAAATGAAACTCCCCAATGCAAGCATTCCCCTCTTTCACTGCGCTATCGCTACGTTCATTCGGCGGGGTATCTTTCTGTGCTCCGCCCTATATTTATTTGAAAACCAAGGTTTTCAAACTTTCCTTTGGTTTACCCCCGCAGAAAGCTGATGGGGTGTAGCTTTGAATTAAAAACTCAAAGGTTCTATAGTTTCAAATTTTTATTATAAGCGATAAATCTGGTATTATAAGTTAGTCTGATGTGTGCTTAATGTAAAAATCCTTTCGGGATTTTTACATTAAGCACACCATGTTTAATAATTTTAATAAAAGATTAATGTATGGCACGAGTTGCGATTACAGAGTATGCAGCAAAAAAGCTTTTTTTAGGTGATATTTACACTGGTGTTAGTGTTACACCAGAAAATATTCAAGAAGTAATAAAAACACTCGATACAAAACAAAATTTCGTAGTAAAGATTGATGTTGGTATAAAAAAAAGAGGCAAGCAAGGATTGGTAAGAATAAATATTCCTGCACAAGATGTTCTAAGCACAGTTGAAGAATTTTTTAAACTAGGGCATGGTCGATGTATTGTGGAAGAAATGATAGATCATGAGCCTACGTTAGAGAAATATCTCAGTATTGACCTAATTCGCGAAGGTGCTCAGGTCTTGCATTCTCCAAAAGGAGGTGTCGGCATAGAAGAGAATCCAGATTCTGTGAAAACTATTCTTATTCCTAGGGATAAAATACTTGAAGATTCTTATTCAATTGAGGTAGACGGAGTATCATTAGTCCCTTTGTTGGATACAATGAAGAGATGCAATTTCTCATTTTGTGAAATTAATCCATACATATTCACCAAAAACATATTATGTCCCCTTGATATGGCAGTAGAGATTGATTCTACAAAAGAAAATAATCTCCCGCAATGGGCACATGAGCATGTGTTACATAATAAAATCGGAAATGAGCAAGAAGCGGAGGTACTAAGACAGAATTCTAGGACGCAAGCATCATTAAATCTTCATATGCTCAACAAAGATGGCGCTATTCTTACACTTTTCTCTGGTGGCGGAGCGTCATTGGTTGCTTTGGATTCGTTAGTGACTGCTGGTTTGCAAGATAAAGTTATAAATTACAGTGAATACAGTGGCGCTCCAACTCGCGATGAGACACATGCATATGTTTCTACTTTGCTTGAAGTGTTATTTTTATCAAAATCCAACAAAAAAGTAGTGATTATAGCAGGCGGAGTAGCAAATTTTACTGATGTAATGGCTACTTTTCAAGGGATTGTTGATGCATTTGCTAGTCATGTCGAAAAACTTAAGAAGCAAAATGTATATGTTTGTGTGCGTAGAGGAGGTCCTAATCAGGACATAGGACTAGCTCATTTACGCGATTATTTAAATACTCAAAATATTCCCAATGATATTCACGGTCCGTCTTTCTCGCTTGGAGCTGTGGGTTCGTTAGTGGTTAATCATATATAAACATGATTTCAGATATAAGAAAAAAGCAAATGCAGATATTGGTAGTTGGTAATCATGTAAAGATAATTCAGTCTATTTTAGATTTTGATTACTCAGCAGGGCGTGAATCCCATAGTGTTTGTGGTATTATTTCATCAGGACGTAAAACTAAAAAATTCTTCTGGGGAGATAGTGAGATACTGGTGGCAGTCTTTTCAGATATAAAATCAGTAAAAAACACAGGCTGTGCACCAGATTTCTTACTTTGTACTACTTCTGCATCAAGCACCCCCAGAACAGTGAATGCCTTTTTTACAACCTTTCCAAACGCACTTGGAGCGCATCTTTTTGCAGAAGGAGTTTCCGAACGCGACGCATTGTCACTAATCGAAAAGTATTCACACAGCAAGCTTATTGTAGGAGCCTCGGGAGTAGGATTATGTGTGCCAGGAAGTCTAAAACTCGGTGCTATTGGCGGTATTGTAGGAGAACGTATCGCAGAACTTGGTTCTCAAACTGGTTCTACTGCTATTATTTCAACCTCAGGAGGTATGGTAAATGAATTAATGTACCAAGTGGTTGAGTCGGGGTCGGCCATTAGTTTTGCTGTAAGTTTTGGTGGCGATCGATTTCCTGTCACTTCCCTATTACAATGGATACTGGAAGCTCAAAACGATCCACAAACAAAAAACATAGTTTTCTTTGGTGAGCTAGGAGGACGTGATGAATACGATTTAGTGCGAGCTATAAAAGATAAAAAACTAACAAAACCTGTATTTGCATATATAGCAGGCAGATATGAAGAAAAAGAAGAAAAAATACAATTTGGACATGCAAAAGCATTAGCACAAAGTGAAGATGAGACTTCCCAAGCAAAAATGATAGCTCTACGGAAGGTTGGTGTCACCGTCGCTGAGACATTTGAAGACTTTATATCTTCCTTCTCTAATTTTTCAAAAGATGTTTCACGTGTAACTACTGCAAGAAACTGGAAATTGCGTAGTGCAGTTACACGTGAAACATCTTTTTCTGCGCCTGCATACACAAAAAAGCACGCAAAGTCTTTTACTGAGGGTATTTTACAACGTATTTTAGACAAACCCACCGTTTCACATGAAACTGTAGTTTTTACTGAGATAGTATTTGCACATCTTATTGATCATGGTCCACATGTTTCTGGTGCGGTAAATGTGATGGTGACCACTCGTGCAGGACGAGACATGAGTTCCTCTCTAGCGTCCGGTGTACTTACTGTAGGTAATCGTTTTGGTGGTGCTATAAACGGATCTGCAAAAATCTGGCATGATGCTGTTTCACATGAAACAGCAGCTAAAGACCTTGTTTATGATTACAGTGTGCGTAGAGACTATATTTTAGGCATAGGACATAAAATATACAATGTTCATAAACCCGATCCACGTGTATCTGTGCTAATTAAACACGGAAAAAGTGTTCTACGTGAAACACCTCATCTAAACATGGCTCTTAGTGTAGCAGAATTAACCATGAAAAAACGGGCAAATTTGATTCTTAATGTCGATGGAGCTGTTTCAGCATTGTTTATTGATTTTCTAATAGAAAAAGAAGGATTTTCAAATTCAGATATAGCAAAATTAATTGAAATTGAATTCTTTAATTCCCTCTTTCTTATTCCACGAACCGTTGGGTTTGTTGGTAATTATTTAGATCAAAAACGAATTGACGAAGGATTGTTCCGACTTAGCGATAAAGATTCCTACAATTTCTAATTCTCACAAACCTGATTAAATGGGGATAAGCATGTGGATAGGTGGATAAAGGACAAAATTTTATATAAATACACTTCTCTATAATACGTTTATAGACATACTTATTTAACGATATTTATACGTCTTTTATAATAAAAACGTGCCACGTGGTAAGTTCTTATATTGTTTCATATGAAACAATATAAGCGTGTATACTACTAGAGAATGAACTATCTTAAAAACACCACAAAACAAACAGGCGATCAGGGAGAGCATGTTGCGCGACAATACCTGAAAACACTGAAATATACCATCTTAGACACTAATTTCTCTAAAAAATGGGGAGAGATTGATATTATTGCAAAAAAAGATGATATTGTGCATTTTATAGAAGTGAAAACTGTTTCATATGAAACAAAAACTAAGTTATTGTGGGCTATTTCAAATGATTATTGGCGACCAGAAGAGCAGGTGACTAATAGAAAGCTACACCAAATACACAAAGTAATAAATACATGGACTGTAGACAATAAATACACTGGCAATTTTGTGATTGATGTAATTGCATTGCGAATAGTGCCACATGAAACATACGCAACAGTTAATTTTATAGAAAATATCATATAATACCAAAATACTTAGTTAGTCTGACTATCTTAAATACTAGAATTCACTAGTCCAGAGGATTTTCGTCTACCGTCTTTTCGATCCTGAGTGAGAAAGTGTCTAAACACTTTCGCAAGTGGTTGTC
>CAZADB010000049.1:0-4283 GCA_964483835.1 uncultured Candidatus Saccharibacteria bacterium | reverse complement strand
ATGTGATATTGTCTATATTTTCAACACTCAAATTATCTGAAACAGAACCAATGCTGATTATTTTAGGAGTGTGATTATGTGCTATGGTGATTATACCTGTAACAATAACTAATCCCAGTATACTAACACAAACAAGTATATTATACATAATTCTCACTATATTATAGCCCAGCTACATGAAATATCCCCATCTTTAAATACCACATAGCTCCAAACATAAACGTAACAGACAAAATTATGGAAATCAATATCATTTGTAATATTTGAAAAGGACGCAGTTTCATTTGATGATTTTGTTTATGTTCTTTGAGATCTTTAGGTGTTACATTCATTTCAATACCTAATAATGCTGATATTGTTTCAGGACGTAAGCGTTCATCAGTTCTAAATACTTTATGTAACGAAGAAACATGTGTTTTTTTACTAATTTTATTTTCACGTAAAACTAATATTGCCGCGTCAACATCATCTTTATTCCATTGGGCACTAATCAATACAGATTTAATCACATCATCTGAATCATCAATAGATATTCCATTTACTTTCAAAAAATTTTCAACATCAGATCTTTGAAACATTGTAATATTTATTTTATGTTGAGTTACTACGAGAATCAGACTTACCTGAAACGTGGATTGCATACAGCTCAATTAAAACTAAAAACAAGCTCACTATCACAGGACCTACAATAAACCCAATGGGTCCAAACATTGATATCCCGCCCAAAACCGCCAAAAGTATAATAAATGGATGTAACCGACTACCTCTACTCATCAAATATGGTCCCAATATATTATCAATAATACCCACAGCAAGCATCCCCCATATTCCAATACCAATGGCAACGACATATGATCCTGTTACAACTGAATAGATAATAGCTGGGATAAATACAATAGTTGTTCCTACTCCAGGTATCAGTGCCCCAAATGCAGCGACAGTTCCCCATAAAACAGCCCCTTCAAATCCAAAAATCCAAAACCCAAGTGCGGTCAATGCACCTTGAATAATGGCTATCAATATAGTCCCCATAGCAACCGATCGTACTGCTGTGGACAATCGAGTCAAAATAAGACCATCTTCATCATCAGGTAATGGACTAATTGCAATTAGTTTTCTTGTGAATTGTTTACCGTCTCTAAATAAATAAAATGAACCAATCATTGCAATAAAAAATAGGAAGACTGTTACCGCAGTACCTTTAAAAATAATCCCTAAATAACCAGCTATCCATCCCGTGGCTTGTTTGATATATTCTACGACATCTATTTCAGTTCCTGGAATATATTGTTGAATGAGATTTTCAATAGCATACAATGGTTGTTCAAATCCCATATCTCCTCTTTCCACTACAGAATACAAAGATACCGCTTCATTCACTAATGCAGAAATGATAAACACAAACGGCATAATAAGCACTGCAATAACCACCAAAGTTGTAGCCAATGCCGCGAGTGTTTCATTTTTTCTAGGCATTTTTTGCACCACCTTAAGATAAAATGGATAGAAAATTGTTACGATAATGGCAGCCAGAGCAAGCGCAGATATAAACGGCACAAACATTTGCCACACAACATAAGCAACTAACCCAAGAAAGCCAAAGAAAAACACATATTCAATAATCCTGTTGGTTGCCATATTACAAATATTGTAACAGACATAGCAAAAACTAGAAAGGGCGTCTAATGCTCATTGCAAAATCCTACATAATATTTTGAATATCTATGAATCACGAAACTATGTTTTTTTCTGGATTACTTCGCAGTCTCGCAAAGACGGTTTGCTGTGTACTATTCTACGTCTTTGCGAACCCTCAGGCGAAACAATCCAGTATTGTCGTTATTAATAGTAAATATAGTAAATGTTCATATAATATGGTACATTTATTGACATTACATAGTATGAGATATAGTCTTTTTACTATTCATTAAAATATTCAGTTTATGTCAACAAATAAAACTCCAGAAAATGATATTGTCAAACGACCTCCTGTTGTTGTTGTTATGGGTCATGTAGACCATGGCAAATCTACTCTTCTTGATTATATACGAAAGTCCAATGTGGTAGACACCGAAGCGGGAGGTATTACACAGCACATGTCGGCATACATTGTAGATCATAAAACAAAAGAAGGCTCCCAAGAAAAAATAACTTTCTTAGACACTCCAGGACATGAAGCATTTCAAAAAATGCGACTTCGTGGTGCTGATATTGCTGATATTGCAATACTAATAGTATCTGCCGAAGACGGAGTAAAGCCACAAACGCTTGAAGCATTAAAAAGCATTCAAGCTGCGAATATTCCTTTCATAGTTGCAATTAATAAAATAGACAAACCAGGTGCAGATATTGCACGCACTCAGTCTAGTCTTATTGAGCATGAAATATATATTGAAGGAATGGGTGGAGATATACCATGGGTTGGAATTTCTGCAAAATCCGGTGAAGGAGTGGATGATTTACTAGATCTAGTAGCACTTTCTGCTGATTTAATTGAACTAACTGGAGACGTGAGAGCAACAGCAACAGGTATAGTGCTTGAAGGTTTCAAGGACAACAAAAGAGGAAACACGGCTACTTTAATTATATCTAACGGAACTCTTCACTCTGGTATGTTTGTGGTATCAGGAACCTCCTATGCACCAGTGCGAATTATGGAAGATTTTGCAGGTCAACCTATAAAAGAAGCAGGGTTATCAGAACCAGTTGGAATTATTGGGTTCAACACTATCCCCCAAGCAGGCGCCGTGTTTTTTGTTGTAAAAAACAGAAAAGAAGCGGAAAAAATTACAGAAGAAGCGAAGCTACAAAATCAAGATAAAGCTATCCAAAATACAAACTTACCTAGTATTCCTATTATGATTAAAGCAGATGTGCTTGGCACAATTGATGCTATCAAATACGAATTAGACAAATTTGAATCAGACCGTATCTCTGTTCGAGTGATTAATGCCAGTGTGGGTGATATTACTTCTACAGATGTCCAAAATATATCCGCAACACCCAATGCAATTATTGTTGGTTTTAATGTAAAAACAGACCGTTCAGCATTAGAATTAGCAAAACGCATTGATGTAGAAATTGACTCATTTAGTATTATATACGAACTTGCAGACTGGCTTGAAACGGTATTAAAAAACCGAACACCTAAAAAAGAAGAAGTGATTGTTACAGGTAAAGCAAAAATTCTTGTATATTTCAGCACTCAAAAAAACACACACGTTCTTGGAGGTAGATTGGATGACGGTGTAATCAAAACAGGACAAGAGATACGTATATTACGTCGAGATATTGAGATAGGAAAAGGAACGTTAACCAATCTGCAACACGCCAAACAGGATGTTGACTCCATAACCGAAGGAGAGTTTGGTATGCAAATAGTATCAAAAACCACACTAGCCCCAGGAGATTATATTGAAGGATTTGATACTATTGTGACATAATTGAAATCCTATGCATCAAGACAGACAAACAAAAGTTGCGTCATTACTTGCGGAACTTTCAGCAAAATACATACAACAAGAGGCAAACACGAATCCTCTTATCACCATAACTCGTGCAGATGTATCTAAAGATTATAAAAATGCAACTATTTTTTTTACAACAATACCAGAAGACAAGCAAGGAACAGCTCTAATTTATCTGATGAGAAGTTCGGGAGATTTGCGAAGGTATGTAATGAAGCACATGAGAATTAAGACTATTCCCAACCTTGAATTTCAAATAGACTTCGGTGAACGACACCGACAAAACATGGACGTTGTTTTTGATGATATAAAAAATACAAACAATAAATTGAAAAGTGATTAGGGCAGGGTTCTGTTAGGGCAGGGTTCTGAAAGCTTAATATGAATATTGAGTCTTGGGTGGGATTTGAACCCACGTATGTCGGTTTTGCAAACCGATGCGTTAACCACTTCGCCACCAAGACAACACTTCACGATACTGTACCATTAAGAGCTAACCAGTCCAAATAAATATGTTACTATGACCAACAACGCCGGGATGGTGGAATTGGTATACACGCGGCACTTAAACTGCCGTGAGGCAACTCATGCGGGTTCAAGTCCCGCTCCCGGCACCGACAGCCGATCCAGAAAGCGAATGCTTTCTGGATCGTTGCTGTACGTAGTCGGAGCGGGACTTGAAAAGCTTTTGAGCTAGATTGACCAAAGGGAAATATAGCCAATAAGGTATACTGAACTCGTAGAGTTCAAGTCCCGCTCCCGGCACAGATAGTAAGAGCCCAAAAAGTCCGGTAATAAAAGCTGTGAGTGAAAATA
>CAZADB010000048.1:0-4367 GCA_964483835.1 uncultured Candidatus Saccharibacteria bacterium | reverse complement strand
CGAAAAAGTATCGACAACCACTTGCGAAAGTGCCTACGCACTTTCTCACAACTTCAGTTTGCAAAGACGCAGAAGGGTGCGTAGTTGTTATGTATCATATTATTCGTCTTTGTTGGGCACGTCTAGTGAAAAACAGTGGGTGATGACTCATTCTTATCTTTTTGTATATAAACTGTATAGATGTGACAATTGCTGAAACTAATGATTATTATTTAATAATCAATTCATTATATTGAGACCATGAGACAGAGTGATTCAAAACTCTAAAATCAACTCGCTCACCACTTAATAATACTGGTCGTACAATTGCGTCATTGATTGAATAAATGTATGGACGACATGTACTAGAATCTATATATGGCAATTCGCAAAAATATATTTGTGTTTTATCTGGTGACAATAGGTATTGTATTATATCGACATGAGCACCTTCAATTGAAGCATTTTCTGCATCTGTTACTGACAGTAAAATATATTCATTGTCTTTAATCACAAACAATCCATAAGTATTTTTCTTAACAAATACATCAGTAACATTATCTTGATGTTGTGTGTTGATAACGGTGGAGCTTTGATGGGTGATGTCTATCGATTGAGAAATTTCAATTACACCGAAGGCAACATATGCTGTAATAAATCCAATTACATATGAGATAATCAATATCACTACTCTTTCATTTCTTGTTCCTTCTAACATAGAATTATTATAGCGTACTATTGTCTGTGTAGTTAGACATTATCCACTTTTCTATTATGTTGAGCTTGTGTAATTAAATGTAGTATTAATTCATCATACTCGCCTCCTATCGCATCCATAGCTGTAGGGAAAAGAGATTCTTTTGTTAATCCAGGTAATGTATTGACTTCCAAAAAATACACTCCATTAGGTGATACTATAAAATCAGAACGTGAATATTGCTGTAAGTTAAGTATTGAATGTACTGATGTTGCTATGTCTGCCATTTTGCCTTTTTCTTTTCTGGTAAATCTACCTGGACATATTTGGTGTGATTTCTTGTTATATTTTGCTTCAGTATCAAAAAATTCTAAATCTGAGTCTGGTATAATCTCAACTGATGGCAGATGATATAATGATTTGTTTCTGTAATTTTCCAAAACACCGACAGTAGCATCTATTCCGCTAATATATTCTTCTATTAATAAATCATCATACTCTGTTAATAGCGTTTTCAAGACTGATCCTAGCTCGTTTACATTGTTCGCAATTTTGGCTCCCATGGAGGACCCTCCGAAGGTGGGCTTAACTAAATATTTTGTACCAAATAATTCACCCACACTTAACGCCGTCTGAAAAGGGTCAGTGATTTGGCTATGTTTAATTCTCATATGACGAGGTGTGAGAATATCAAGCTTCTCTATATGTTTTTTTGTCGATTCTTTGTTCATTGCAACAGCTGATGCATAAGGACCGCTACCCACATATGGAATAAATAATCTATCTAAAAAACGCTGTACTGTTCCGTCTTCTCCATACTCGCCATGAAGGGCAATAAAAACGAGGTCAACATCACATAATACTTTATATGGATCTTTGGTAAATCCTTCATGTATCCATTCTCCAGTTTTGGATATATATATAGATTTTATATCGAAATCATGAGCTTCTAAAGAAGCCAGAACACATGAGCCAGTTTCCATGGACACATCATGCTCGCACCCTGTGCCACCTCGCAATACAGCTATTGTTGTTTTGTGCATTGAGATAATAATATCACAACTACAGTTGCGATTAATCGAATATCCAAATATATTATTTTGTTTACTCTATTTAAAAACAGGCTCCTTCTGCCCATAATCCAACTTTGTTTTCTTGTGCCTGAGTCTGTGCATCTTTATATAATTGCTGTTTTTTATGAACTCTTCCTTGGAAGATAAATTCATGGGCGTATCCGTTGATAATCATAACCTCGCCAAAATCGCGACCATCATACATCCCAACAAATGCCAGAAGACGATTATATCTGTCTCTTATTCTTTGCGTATCATCATGTTTTATTTGTACCAGAGTATTTTCAAGGAGTGCTTTTGCATACACACCAGCATCTTCTCCGAAGCATTCTTCGTCAATTCTGGATCTTTTAGTTTCTGGGGTATCTATTCCAATAATTCTAACTGTTTCTTCTTTACCATCAATGGAAACCTTGATTGTGTCTCCGTCGATTACAGAAATCACATAATGCCATTGTGTGCTTTCTGATATATCTGTGTATGTATTATGCTCAACGGCTGCAGCCATGTTGGACACATCTGTTCCAGAAGCATGGTTTACAGATTCATTATAATTTACGAATGATACATTCGCTTCGTTTATGACTTTTTCAATCTGTTGGTCTAATGACTGGATTCCAGCAACAGTCATTAGTGCACCTATTGCGAGAACAATCAATGTTTTCATTGTAGAATTTATATCTTTCATACATACTACTCTACAGTCACCGACTTCGCTAAATTTCTTGGTCTATCTACATTCAAATCTCTCGCCACTCCCACATAATAAGCGAACAAATGCAGAGGTACTGTTGATACAATCGGCTGGAGAATGGGGTGTACTTTTGGTATAAAAATAACATCATCGGCAATATCAGAAATAAAGTCGTCACCCTTGGTTGCAAAAACAAGAACAGGTGCTTTTCTGGCGCGCACTTGCTCGATATTAGAAATCATCTTTTCATAGACATCGTCTTGTGGACATAGAGCAATTACAGGAAAGTTTTCATCAAGCATTGCGATTGGTCCATGTTTAAGCTCTCCACCTGCATATGCTTCTGCATGAATATAAGCAACTTCTTTAAGTTTTAATGCTCCCTCGTATGCAATGGGTGTGTGAAATTTTCTTCCTATAAACATTGCGTCACGGTAGTGTGAATATTTTTTTGATATTTTTTTGATGTGGTTGGTATTTTTCAATATATCTGCAAGTATTTTCGGAAGATCTGCTAGAGCTTGAGCAATTACTTGTCCTTCTTTTTGAGACATACCTTTTTCTCGTGCAATAAGAAGTGTCATCAGAACAAAAACTGTTAATTGTGATATAAATGCCTTTGTTGAGGCAACTGCAATTTCTGGACCTGCATGATTATGCACTCCTGCATCCGTCTTGCGTGCAATGGAAGAGCCAACAGTATTTATAACTCCAAGTGTCAAAATATTCATTTCTTTTGCTTTTGAAATCGAGGCAAGAGTGTCAGCAGTCTCGCCTGATTGAGATACGGCAAGCACTGCACTCTTATCGTCCAGAATATTGCGTTTGTATCGATATTCACTTGCAATCTCTACATCAACAGCAAGTCCTGCATATTCTTCCAACATATATCGCCCAATCTGTCCTGCATAATATGCAGATCCACAACCCACAATCTGTAGCCTGTTTAGTGACGTGAGTTCTGGCAAAACACCTTCGAGTCCTCCAAGTTTTGCGCGACCCTTATCTATTAGCAAACGTCCTCGAATGGTGTTCGCGACAACCTCAGGAGATTCAAAAATTTCTTTAAGCATGAAGTGTTCATAGCCTTGTTTTTTCAAATCAGCCTCATCCGCCTCTATCTTTTCTGAGATTTTTTGACACTTGTTACCTTTTTTGTTGAGCACTTCATAAGTATTTTTTCTAATCACGGCTATCTCACCATCTTCAAGATATACAACATCTTTAGTGTGGGCAAGCAACGCAGAAGTATCAGATGATACGTAATTACCATCAATTCCAAGCCCAATAACAATCGGACTGCCCATGCGTGCAACTACAATTTTCTCTGGCTCATGTTCAGACATTACCGCAATACCATAGGTACCTCGCACACGAAACAATGCTTCACGTACGGCTTTTATTAAATCCCCTGCATAAAACGAACCTATCAACTTAATCAAAACCTCTGTATCCGTATCAGATTCAAAACTAATACCCTGCACAACAAGCCCAGCTTTAAGTTCTCTGTAATTTTCAATAATTCCATTGTGGACAATCCAGACATTTCCGCTCATGTCTTTATGAGGATGTGTGTTGGACTTGGTCGGTGCGCCGTGCGTAGCCCATCGTGTGTGAGCTATGCCAGAAGTTCCTTCAATATTTTGAGTAATACTTTTTGCTAAATTACTAATTGGTCCAACTGATTTCACTGCACCATACCCAGGTACGTAAATTCCCGCAGAATCATACCCACGATACTCAAGCGTACGCAACCCATTCACCAATATCGGCTCTGCCGTTCTGCTTCCCACATATCCAAATATTCCACACATAATAAACTAATAATACCATGTTAACTACAGCCCTCTTAAGTGTAGCAATACCAACAAACCATATTCCAATCCTATCGGTATACAGCTATGATTACAGTAGTCTGACTACT
>CAZADB010000047.1:0-4390 GCA_964483835.1 uncultured Candidatus Saccharibacteria bacterium | reverse complement strand
ACTTTACCGACTCCCTGACTTTATGGAGTTACAGGTGGATAAGTATGGTGGGGGTGAGGTTTTGTACCAAAATGTATTGACTCCTTACCTACTTTACCAGACTTGGTATTGACATTTAATAAAAATATATTACTATCATAACAAGCTTTTGAAACTCATGTAGGGCTCATAGGCTATGCAGACACACAACCTATAACGACATTGCTGTTAAGGATAAATAAATACTGTTTGTACATTATTGCCTACATGCCCTGGAACATACAATGTTTCACTAATTACATAATATATGGAAAATACAAAAAACCGACAAGGTCGGACTAATTTTAACTCGAGTCGTCGACGTACATATTCATCTGAATCTACTGGAGTAAGAACTAACCCTCGCGCACAACGACAAAGAGGTGGGTATAAAGGCTCAGGCTCAACGTTTCGAGGTGGTGTATATCGTGCTGGTAATAAAAATAATCGTCGTGGCGGAAACGGTAAAAGAAAAATGCCAACATTCGACCCCACACAATTTATAAACAAAAATCCAATTGAAACTAAACAAGAGGTCTATCAAACAAAAAATAAATTCAGTACTTTTGGACTTAACGCACGGTTGGTAAAAACTATTACAAAAATGGGTATAGAGCTGCCGACACCGATTCAAGATCAAATTATCCCAGAAATTCTAGAAGGGAACGACGTAATTGGATTAGCAGAAACAGGTACTGGTAAAACTGCAGCATTTTTGGTGCCTTTGATAGAAAAAACTCTCAACGAGTATTCACGACAAACACTTATCCTTGCACCAACTCGTGAGTTAGCTATACAAATTGAAAACGAATTGAAAAAATTAACAAAAGACTTCAAGTTGCACTCAACAGTATGTGTTGGAGGAACAAATATTCGTCCTCAAATAAATGCTTTACGACGAAGAAATCATTTTATTATAGGCACACCAGGACGTATCTTAGACCTGCTTAACAGAGCTAGATTTGATGCAAGTAAAATTACAACTGTAGTTCTAGACGAAGCAGATCGTATGTTAGATATGGGATTTATTCATGATATTAAGGCAATTATTCAAGCAACTCCAGCTGACAGAGAAACTCTTTTCTTCTCTGCAACCATGGGACGTGAAATTGAAAAAATTGTGCATGAATTTCTTAAAAATCCTGTAATCATCTCTGTAAAGAAAAGTGATGTTGCAAACAGTATTGAACAAGACGTTGTGCTTTTTGTTCATGATAAAAAATATGAAACACTACTAGCATTATTAAAAACTGAAGAATTCAGACGAGTAATTATTTTTGGAGCTATGAAACATAGTGTAGAAAAACTTGCTAAAGAACTATACAGTAGCGGAATTAAAGCAGAATCTATCCACGGAAACAAAAGCCACGGACAGCGACAGAGATCATTAGCAAGATTTAAAAGTGGTAACGCTCAAGTTCTTGTGGCAACCGATGTGGCAGCGCGAGGTATCCATGTAGACAATGTATCTCACGTTATTAATTATGATTTACCAAACACACAAGACGATTACGTACACCGAATTGGACGAACTGGACGAGGTAAAGATCAAGGGAAAGCACTGACTTTTGTTGGCAAAAAATAACCAAGAGCAGTCTGACTGCTCTTGAGAACTTTAAGAATTAAGTTAGTCTGACTAACTTATACTATCTCTAACAAACACTCCAACATAAAATCAAATAACTGGACAATTCCGATACGGAAGCAATCCAGAATCGTTGTTATGTATACAAACGAAAACTTTTGTTACACACTGACGTTATGTCTGCAGACTACTGAATTGCTTCGAACTTTTCTCTCCAAAATGACAACGTTTTAAAAGACAGTCGTCTTGAGTTCGGGATTACACTACGGGGTATTTATGTGGAATTAAATTAAATGTTGGTGTCTATTGAATATTCGTCTACGATTGATTTGCAGGAATGTCTTCTTCATAAGATAATTCTTCGTGTACTTCAACATCTTGATCTTGAATAATTTCTTCTTCTATTATGTCTATACTATCCACACCCTCTTCCGATGCTTCAGTTTTTGCAACTTCTGGCAAAACAAGGTCGCGAACGTACTTTGCCATTCCATACACATCAATAATCATTTGCCGTGCTTCTTTTACATTTCCATCCTCAAGTAATTTGTGCACTAATTCAATTTGATTTGTTAAATTAGATTGACTATATAAAATATCTGCGTCGGCAGTTTCATTATTTGTATAAAATATTATATCTTTCTGTATCTCTAGTACAATATCAAGTTTTTCAATCACAATACTTATCTCCTCATCAACAGTTAAGACTACTGGTACCAAATCTTCTACAGTGAGACTCTCGCGGACATCAATATTAGTCATGAAAATTATCAATTTTTGTGTGTCCGTCAGAACCTCTCTCATCATAATTATAATCTCATCTTCTGTTATATTTTGTGAAGCAGAAACATCAGTATCTTTGATTACATTGTTGTATTCTACAACTTGCTCAGGTTCAATTAGATTAGAAACATCAGCTACTAAATCAACCTCAGTAAGAACATCTGTGTATATTTCATCGGAAGAATCGGATACTGTGTCTTGCGGAGCAAGATATTTTTCTTCGGATTCGGGTACTACGTCATTGGTTGGTAAAGATGCATGTAATTCTATAGCTTCTTCAAGCGTCCTTTCCATGTCCTTAAACCTTCTCTGAAGATTAACTATCTCATCTTGGGTGGCTATATTTTGTAAAGAAGAAAATAATTCATGAGCTTTGTTTTTTTGAATCTCTATATTACCTAACAAAACTTTGTATGATAGTTCATTATCGTCCTGCGTCACGTCTGCTTGGTTACTAACGTCAGCCAAAACATTTGCTAGTAATTCAATAGTATATCCTTCTGGATGTGACTCTGAATCTACATATACAATGTCCCCTTCAAGTACTTCGGACTGCACAGAAACATAAGAAGCAAAAGTAATCTCTGACACATCTGCGCTGTCAGAGTCAGTTTTTCTAAGTTCGGCGATCTGATCTGTAATTGTGCCGGTGTGTTCTTTGACTGCCAAAACGACACTTTGCTCAACCTCTTGTGTTAACCTTCCTTCGCTTGCAAGAAGACGCGCTTCAGAAATTCGCCGTTCCAAACGCACTGTTTCCCATTGAACTCTTGCATATGGCGATCGCTTCAAAGATGCTCTTATCTCCTCTGTAATCTCTATTTTTACAGAAAACAACACATCTCCAGGAAGAGATGTCTCCGCGGCTACAGGTATTACCACAACTAAAAAAATGGAGAAAACTCCAATCAAGCTTCGTGTAGATAAAACATTAACACGTAGCACGTGCAGTGCATTAGAAACAAATCCTTTTTCTTCTTTGTGTAAATGTGCTTTTTGCCCTTCTTTCAAATCATAAGACAGCGGATGATACTCCATATATGATTCCAATCGAGAACGCAAATCAGACCGTTCGCTTATGCGTAAACGGACACTGTCTGATTTTTTCTTAAATTGTTTAATGAATCTTTCCATTATATAAATTGTTTCCAATAATTTTTTTTGATGCTTTTTTCTCTTTTGCTTCTATAAGTATTTTCAGGATTTTTAATCCTCTGTGGATTCTTACTGATATTACATTTTCTGTCTCTTCTAACAATAATGCGATTTCTTTTGGACCTAATCCGTCTATAAACTTTAGAATAATGACCTCTTTGTATGCCCCAGGCATTCTCGATACCATTTCAAAAGCTTTTTTACCATCGAGTATTGACATAAGTGACTCTACTGTATTTTCTGACAGGTCATTGAACAAACTTTCATCCACACCCTCAATTGCAAGCAGTGCATCAAGGGATATTTCTTTTGTTTTTCGGTATGAATCAATAATTAAGTTATTCAAAACCTTGTACAAAAACGGCCTAAACTGATCAACATCATGTCCATTACGAATGTATGTCCATACTTTTGTAAAAGTATCGTGCACGATATCAATCGCTAATTCCCTGTCGCTGATACGAAGAAACGCATGCCTAAATAAAGCATCACCATATTCTTCGAACGCTTGTAAAAAACGATCTTCATGGCTCTCTCTTATGCTGTTGTGCTTACGCGCATCATCCATAACAGAACCATTATACTTTAAGACGGATGACATGCACTTTTCTTACATACATATATAATGTATTGGAGCACAAAATATAAACTTTTGCAAAAGCACGATAGCTACATTCAAACCTCCAACGCAACCCCCTCACTCAAATCACCCCCCCGTCTCCTGATAAAAAATCTCATATGGTGTATACCCACCAAGTCTCTTTCGTGGCCGAGAGTTAATCATATACTCAACAGCCAGTATCTCCTCATCACTAAGCTTATCAAAATCTGTTTTCTTTGGATAGTACC
>CAZADB010000046.1:0-4449 GCA_964483835.1 uncultured Candidatus Saccharibacteria bacterium | reverse complement strand
TTTGGTAACAAGTCTAATATATATCTAATTCGTATCTATTGTCTTAGGTTTGAAATTTTTTTTATACAGATACTTATCCCATGTACATAAAAAATATAGTATAATATACATGTATGGAACTGAAAACAATAATCAAGCAAGCATTTATAATTTCTGAAAATGCAACATTTTTAGAAGCTTTGAATATGATGCTTAATAATCACACTAATACTATTTTGGTAATAAATGATGAGGGAGAGCTTGTTGGAGAAGTAAGTGTGTCAGATTTGTTTGACGGGATTATCCCAATGTCATTTGATGGAGATGAAGCAATTGCACATTTACAAAATGAAGAAGCTTTTGCAAAAACAGTTAAAGACGCAAAAGAAACTCCCGTATTTGAATTCATGAATTCAGACTATACCACTATCCATCCAGATGATTCCATAATAGATGTTGCATCAGTCGCTATCACGCACCAACGGGCACGTATTCCTGTAGTTGATCACGATAATCGTCCTGTTGGAATGATTTCCAGACAAGGATTAAAGCAAATTTTAGGAAAATACTTTCAATAATTACATCACTATTGCCTTACTCTGGATAACGAAACTACTGGGATTATTTTATCAGACTTTTTGTAACCTCTGTCACATCGCCAGCACCAAGAGCAAGAATTATACTGTCTTTTGTGTCTGATGTTTTTATGATATCTACAGCATCACCAAAAGTGCTGGCGTACTCTGAGAGGGTTCCTTTTTTTTGAATAGATTTACAAAGTTTTTCTGCCGAAACTCCAGATTTATTTTCTTCACGTGCAGAATAGATTGGTAACAATATTATCATATCCGCCATTGTAAGTGCGTCGACAAATTCGTGAAAAAGTTCATGGGTTCGCGAGTAAGTATGACTCTGAAACACCAGTATTATTTTTTTGTTAGGATATTTTTCTTTTGTACCGCTAATTACTGCATTAATTTCTGTGGGATGATGTGCATAGTCGTCATATACATGCGCTCCATTATATTCTCCTTTGTATTCAAATCTTCTTTGTGTCCCCGTAAAATTCTCTAACGATGTTTGTATTATTTCTTTTTTGATACCAAGAACTAATGATGTTACTTTCGCTGCACCTGCATTCATTTTATTATACAAACCGGGTTGTTGTAGTGTAAATGTCTTGAATACTTCTGTTTTGTAATCATATACTCGAGCATTTAACCCCTTAAGAACCGGAGCGACTTTTAAATCAGATTTCACAGCTATAACCGCACCATCTTCTGGTACTTTCATAGCAAGCTCATGAAATGCATTTTGGACATCTCCTAGGTCTTTATAGTAATCAACATGCTCATGTTCAATATTTGTGATTATGAGCATATCGGGATTGAAATTAAGAAAATGTCTCTTATATTCGCACGCTTCAACGATAAAATACTTGCTCTTCCCTGCACGAAAATTACTTCCAGTTTTTGTTCGTAAAGAACCGACAATCGCAGTAGGATCAAAATTGGCTTCTTCTAGAATATCAATTAGCATCGCAGTTGTTGTGGTTTTGCCGTGTGTCCCTGACACTGCAATCAGATAATATTCATTAGCTACTTCTGATAATGCTTCAAAATAATTGATAGTTCGTATTCCTGATTTACGTGCGCTAACGAGTTCTGGGTTATCATGCCTGAGAGCCTCTGTATATACCACTAGGTCAATACAGAGGACATCGGATGTCCCCTGTATATTTTCAGCCACTTGTTCATAGGCAACATCAATACCCTCTACAATAAGTTTCTTTGTATTTTCTGTTTCTACAATATCCGAACCACTCACCTCTTTCCCTTCATGCTTAAAAAGCCGAGCAAGCCCTGACATGCCGATTCCTCCGATTCCTATGAAGTGTATTTTGTGAATTGAATCCATATTTATATTTTATTGATAAGTTCAATAAACTCATCATTTCGCTCATACTCATTGGTATAAGCACCAAACGATGCAAACGCGGGTGAGAAGAGGATGATGTCCCCATTTTCTGCGACAAGTCTGGCTTCTTCAACAGCTTGTTCTAGATTTTCTGTAGGCAAATATCGCACGTCTTCTTTGAGTTCTATCAATTGCTCCGCGAGAATGTCTGTACCTGTTCCTGGAATAAGTATTACGTGTTTACAATGCTTCCTTATAGAAACCACTAGAGCAATTGGGTCTATCTCTTTATACGCACCTCCTGTAATCAGTATGATGTTTTTATTACCAATATCCAGTACGTCTAATGCTGCAATAGTGGCTGCTGGTGTTGTGGCATTATTGTCATTATATATACGAACATTATCAACGGTTTTCATATATTGCAATCGTCCTTCCACGCCTCCAAATGAGGCAAGTCCTTCAAAAATCATTTCGGTGGAAAGACTAATTGCTTTCAATGCTTCATACGCAAGAGCGGCGTTGAGACGATTATGTTCACCTGGCATTGCGAGCAAGCAGTCTTCTGGCATCACTGAATAATCGGCAAGAATCACTTCACCTCGTGCAGACAGACCTTTTCCTTTTGAATATTCAAATACTTCTGGGGTCGTAACAAGTGCTCCTGTACCCTCTTGATTATTAAAAATGTTGGACTTATCCAGAAAGTACTTGTTCATATCACCTCCATAATAATCCATGTGATCTTCCATGAAGTTGGTGAATACTGCAATCTGCGGAGAAATATCAGCCCATCCGAATCCTTGCAGTTGCCATGAGTCGAGTTCCATGACACACAATGAGCCGTCACGCACCTCCTTGAGCAACTGAAGGTTAGATACTCCGCGTATGTTTCCACCCAGAAGAATTGTCTCGCCTGTGGAAACAGACAAAGTATGATGAATCATCTGTGTGACTGTCGTCTTACCTCGAGTTCCTGTTACCCCAATAATTGGCACTCCTGAAAGCTCGGCAAAAAGTGAAGCTGATTGTTTTAATGGAACATTCGCTTGTCGGGCATATTCCAGATATTCAGAATCCATCGGCACGCCAGCTGCTACTAAAATAAAGTCACGATTTTCAAAATCTTCTTTTTTATGTCCTCCTAGAGTGTACGCAATCAATGGAAAAGCTGAAAGCTTTTCCATTGATTGCCCCAGCTCATCTTGCGTCTTCAAATCAGTAACTATAATTTCCGCACCCATCTCAGCCAAAAAAGCCACATCCCCCACACCCCGTCCAAGCAACCCAAGTCCCATGACGGTAATTTTTTTATTCTTAAAATAATGCGAAAAATCCATATGTATATAATAGTAAAATACTAAAAAAAAGCTAGTGTGTAATCACAAAAGCCTATCAACATGTGTTCGTGTATAAAAATAGATTATCAGATATAATATATTTAATATGACAGAACAGTATGATTTTATAGCTATTGGGGATATCGTGATAGACGCTTTTATTGAGCTAGACACAGATAACGCAACTGTGTCTAAAAACATGGATACAAACAGAGAAACTCTCGAAATGAATTTTGGAGACAAGCTTCCATATAAAGATGTTACTGTAGTAAATGCTGTAGGAAATTCACCAAATGCGTCAGTAAGTGCTCATCGACTAGGTCTTAAATCAGCACTTGTATCCAATCTTGGACATGATCGTAATGGTTCTGATTGCATGGCAAAGCTTAGAAATGAAGGGGTGCATACACAATATGTAAAAATACATGAAAATAAAAAAACAAATTATCATTATGTGTTGAGGTATAATGCAGAGCGAACTATTCTAGTAAATCACGAAACGTACCAATATACACTCCCAGATTTTGAGGTGCCCCCAAAATTTATATACTTCTCTTCAGTTGGAGAGCATGGTATTGACTATCATTTTGAAATTGCAAAATATATTACCAATAATCCTCATACAAAACTAGTTTTTCAACCAGGTACTTTCCAAATAAAAATTGGAGCAGAAAAATTAAAAGCTATATATGAAGTTACAGAAATCTTTTTTTGTAACAAAGAAGAAGCACAGCAGATTTTAGAAACAACAGAGCAAGATGTCCCTACACTAATCCGTAAATTTAAAGAATTAGGACCTAAAATACCTGTAATAACTGACGGGACAGAAGGCGCCTATGTGGTAGACGAACACGATCAGGCTTGGCATATGCCAATGTACCCAGATCCCAAACCTCCCACAGACCGAACAGGTGCCGGAGATTCATTTTCGTCAACGTTCACAACAGCAATAATTCTTGGCAAGACTCCCTCTGAAGCACTTGCATGGGGTCCAATTAATTCTATGAATGTTGTGCAATATATAGGAGCTCAAGAAGGACTTCTAACAAGACCTCAGCTTGAAAAGTTTTTAGAAAACGCACCAGAATTATACAAAGCAAGAAAAATAATGCGTTAACAAAAAACCTCAGACCCATCCACCTGAATCACCGTATTTACAAACATGGTGAGAAAGTGCGTAGGCACTTTCGCAAGTGGTTGTCGATACTTTTTC
>CAZADB010000045.1:0-4479 GCA_964483835.1 uncultured Candidatus Saccharibacteria bacterium | reverse complement strand
GAAAAAGTATCGACAACCACTTGCGAAAGTGTTTAGACACTTTCTCATCTTACAGATGCTGTTCAGGTTGTATGATATTTTTCTTCGAAAAAGTATCGACAACCACTTGCGAAAGTGTTTAGACACTTTCTCACTCAAGTTTGTAAAGACGAAGAACGGTATACAGACGTCAAGAGCCTAGTTTCTGTCGTCTGTGTCAGGATAAATACCGAAGCAATCCAGACAAAGTATAGTTTCATTATTAGGATTATTAGAATGTTTATATTCCAATAAGAACAGGGATTACCATGGGGCTTTTGTTTGTTTTTTGCATTAAGAATCCGCTAACAGTGTCTGCTAGATTGTCTTTAATTAAGTCTAGATTGATGGGGTTCATTCCGCGAGTTTGATTTTCGACAGTTTTTCTTATTAACACTCTGGCTTCCGATAGTAGCTGTTGATTTTCACGTAAGTACACAAATCCACGAGAAATAATATCTGGTGATTTTCTCAGTTTGCCGGTTCTTGAATTAATAGTTGCTATAATTACAAACATACCATCTTCTGACAGGGAAGTGCGATCACGCAATACTACCTCTTGCCTAGATCCTACTGTAAATCCATCAACCATGATGATTTCGCTAGGTGCCTTCACTTTCTGGACGATTAGCTCGGTGCCGTTTTTTATATCCACAATAGTTCCATTATCGGGAACGACAATGTTTGTTTTGGGAAAGCCGTTTTCTACGGAGGCATACATATGGCTCTTGAGCATGGAATGATGTCCGTGTACTGTAAGCAGAAATTTTGGCTTGACTGTTTGTTGTACCCAGATAAGCTCACTGATATTACCATGACCACTGGAGTGAACCGCAGCTGAGCGAAAGTTTATCACTCGTGCATTTCGTCGGAATAAATTATCACGTAATTTTTGTACTGACACCTCGTTCCCAGGAATAACTGAAGAAGAAAGTACGACAGTATCTCGTTCGTTCAATTTTATAAAATTATGTTTATCTGTCGCCATTCTCATCAGTGCTGCAAACTCTTCTCCTTGCGCACCTGTTGAAAGAATTACAATTTTATCTGAAGGATGGTCGCCCATGTCTTTTACACCTATAAATGTTGTGGGTTTTACCTCTAATAATTTTGCTGTTATGGCAATTTCCACATTGTTCTTCATGCTTCTTCCTTCGAGTACGATTTTCTTATTATATTTTTCACAGGCTGTAACTATGCTAAATAGGCGTTCAAATTGTGAAGCAAATGTACCAATCACCATACGCCCAGTCGCGTTTTTTATAATTTCTTCAAGGTTTGTAAACACACGACCTTCAGGCGCGGACCAACCTGCTTGTTCTGCGTTAGTTGACTCAGCTACAAGTAGAATATTATTATTTTTCCCGACATTACCCCATATCTCTACCTCTTCTTTAATAGGAAGATTGTCTTCATGTGTGATTTTAATATCTCCAGTAATTACAACATTTCCATGTTTGGTTTTAACTGAAAGACCCATTGCATCAGGAATTGAGTGAGTCACTGGAAAAGTCTCGATTGTTGTACTTCCAACAGTGAAGGACTCTCCCTCTTTAACAACGTTCATCACAATGGGATCCATGTGAGGAAATTCTGCCTGTCTCTTTAGTATCATTAATGATGTCAGATATTGTGTATAAATTGGTGGGTTGCCAATTCTTTCCATTACAAAAGGAATACCGCCTGTATGATCTAAATGACCGTGTGTTACAACTAACGCACGAATTTTATGTTTTCTCTCTTCCAGATATTGAGTGTTTGGTAAAATATAATTAATTCCTGGGGCATTTGCTTCTGGAGAAACAAACTGAAAACCTATATCAAAAATAATAATATCGTCTTTTGTTTCAACTATCGTCATGTTTCTTCCAATTTGTTCTACGCCAGACATTGGAATAACACGTACCGTGTCATCGTCTGTAATTTCAGGGATCTTGGGAGACTTGTGATTGCTCGTAGACATTCTATGAGTCAGTGCAGGATTAGTCATGCTTCGGAGTTTTCTGTTGTATTTTGAGTTTTTGTAATTTCGCGATCTGGTAGGTTTTTGGTTGTTTGGTCTATCTACGTTTGTGCGTTGTGTGCCGTTCGTTCTTGGGGAGTGTCTAATATGTCGATTTGGTGTTGTGTGTTTATTAAAGGTAGTGCGAGATCGATTGTTTGTTGCATTTGTCGCAGGTACAGATTTGTTGTTTTCATTTTGATTGTGCATATTTTATAATATTATATATTCTTTTAATAAATAGTGGTAAAAATCACTTGAAACAGAGATTCTTACAACTGGCTATTAAGTCGGTGCGAGTAATTAATCCTTCGTAAAAATTGACCAGAGCTTTTCTTCATTTATATGCCATTGCGATATATTTGCAAACCGTTCACTTGGTGTGCTTAGACGTGTAAACTCTGGCATGGACACACGTGAGTTTATGACGTATGTAAATGTCGGTGTAAACAGAAAGATTGCAGGTAATTCGTATTTGATTATATTTATAAATTTCTCCATATATTCTGTGCGTTTTGCAACGTCTGTTTGATTTTGTATTCGCTCAAGTAGTGTGTCTATGTCGATATTAGTATACTGTGAAATATTCAGCCCAGGGTCGTTTTTTTGTGATGAATGCCAGAATGGGTATAAATCTAAAGATCTGCTAGTATCATTTCCAAATAGCAATGCTTCAAAATTTCTAGGACGGATTATATGTTGCACTAAGTCAGTGTATTCAAATTGATCTACACGCACCTGGACTCCAAGAGTATCCCATTGCTCTTTGATAAAGATAGCAGTTTCATTGAATAAAGCATTGTTCGCTGTGGATAATGTAATAGTTAAAGAAACTGATTCTCCGTCTATTTCCTTCTGCCAAAAGCCAAGGTCCGATTGCTCCCAGCCTCCGTCAAGCAAAATTGTTTTTGCTTGTTCTATTTTAGATTGATTGTTTGATGGGGTGTTAATTTTTAGATCTGGATACAAATATTCTACATCATGAAATCCTGGTGGAATAGGATGGATAATGGGAATACCTCGACCGAACAAAACTTCATCAACTAATTCATTGCGATTGATTGATACGTTCAGGGCTTGTCTGACCGCCTTGTCTCGTAGTGCAGGTGAGCGATTTTGATTAAAGAAGATTGCAAATATTCTAGGAACAGGTTTTTCAATAATAGTGAAGATGTCTGTGTTTATATTTTCCAACGCGGACGGAGATAGGCTTGGTGTGCTTAAGATTTTACTGTTATTCATTGCCTGTATCAACTCATCTTCATTGTTATAAAAATGAAACACTAGAGTGTCTATGTTTGACGGCTCCAATGAATAGGGTGATGTTGTAAGTTTGTATGTTTCTATAATTCCAGACTTATTACGCACCATGTCATTTATCATGTATGGACCAGTGCCGACAGGATTTGTGTTGTGATGACTAAATGGAAGTTGTTCAGTTGGAAATCCGTCCCAGAGTGAACGAGGCAAAATTCCTACTGTGAGATTTTCTAAAAATGGAGGATAGGCTTGCGATAGAATTATATTTAATTTATAACTACTAATTTCTTCTACTATAACGCCGTACCAATTTCCGCGCAGGGGACTTTTCAAATCTGGATCTTGTATAAGTGCAATTGTGTATGCTACATCACGAGCATTCAGAAAATCTCCATTATGAAATTGGACATCTTTTCTGAGTACAACATGGTATGTTTTTCCATCTTCAGATAGGGTTACGGATTCTGCAAGATTTGGGACGAGATCTCCGTCTGTATTGAGTCTTAAAATCCCACTATAAATCAATGCAACAATATCATGGTCTGCGCGAGTAATAGCAAGCACAGGATTAATAAATCGTGGTGTGCCGACAATCCCTTCGATTAGCGTCCCTCCGTCACTAGGCGAAGCTGTTAGATAATGTGTATTTGCCATGTACAAAACACTAAAAAAAGACACGAGCACTATTAGTAAAATGCTGTAAAAAATAAATTTATCCCCTTTGCTTCTGCGTTGTATAAATGCAAAATAACGGGAAAGATAAGACGGAGTTTTTTTTATGGTGTCTTGGTTCATATAGAATAGAATTCACTCTTTGAAAAACCTCAAGCAGATTATTTAGAAAATAATATAATGTGCAGGCGGATTACATCACAACGTGAATCAATGCACTGAGTACAAAAGTAATGGCCAAAGCTATAGATGCTCGAAACAAAAATTTCTCAGCACCACGTCGTTTGTGAAATGTTGCGCTAAAATTATCTCCTCCAAATGCACCACCTAAACCAGAACCTCGCTGTTGCAGAAGTATCGTTGTCACAAGAAGTACAGCTAGTACGATTTGAATGTAGGGAAGTATGGGAAGAATTACGCTTTGTATGAATTCCATGTAAAAAGATAATAACAGAAACCAATTCCACACGCAAGTAATCTCGTTATTCAGAGTACACTACACTGTACTTCAAGTGACACCAAAGAAT